>RPQH01000025.1 GCA_003820375.1 Ignavibacteriota bacterium | reverse complement strand
TAGCACATAACCTATCAAAAATAGCAGCATAAGAATCTCATCTTCTGCCCAAATCTTAAATAACAAAAAACTAGAACCGCCTCAACAAATAAAAAAGAGGCTATCCTTTTGAGACAGCCTCTTTAATGTATATATTAAATCTTATTTAATAAGAACCATTTTCTTTACGTCAACGAAATCACCGGCGATAATTTTGTAATAATAAATTCCTGTCGGCAGGTTCTCTGCATTGAAGTTTGCATTATATTCACCTGCTGCTTTTAATTCGTTATTAACAAGAACCGCAACTTCTCTTCCAACCACATCATATACTGTAATGTTTACTAACGATTGCTTTGCAAGATAGTAATCAAATGAAGTGGACGGGTTGAACGGGTTCGGATAGTTCTGCATTAATGCAAATACTTTTGGAGCTTCGTTCTGGTTATTATTTACACCAGTTACGTTTGCAACAACCTGGACAAATGTACGGGTATGAACTCTTGGTCCGCCGCTTTCTGTACCTGTGATTGCAATATTATAGTTACCGTAAGGAACTGTTGATGATACAACAGTCTGCAATGTAATTGAATCAGGATTACCTGTCAAAACTTTAACATTGCCCGGTGTCCAGTTAAATGTAATTGTTCCCTGTGATGGTGTCGGGGTAACAGTTGCTGTATAAGTAACTGTACCGCTGTAATTGCCGAACATTGGAATTCTTAAGCGGTTTAAAGCTGTCTGTCCGTGGTTAACTGTGTCAACCGGTTTCCAGAAAGATACACCGTAATCAGGGAGGTAAACATGAAAATCAAAACGCGTATTATCTTGTCCTGTGTATATTGGGAATGTCATTGTTTTTCCTGACATACCTGTATAATCGCCGAAATAATAATGTTCTGTACCCTGAATAACCTTTACTGAGTTAGGATTGAAGTTCTGGCTGGAAATTTTGAAATCAGAGAACGAAGTTCCGCCATTGGTTGAAAGACCTGCCCAAATCTCGGTCAAAAGATTGCCGGCATCATTTCTTGAATCATACCAGTGTGACCAAACTCTTCCGTTATCATCAACAGAAACATCAGCCATCCAGTTATCATTAATTGTTGCATCGGTGTTATTAACTCTTACCGGAGCTTGCCATGTTAATCCTTTATCTACTGAACGTACTGTAAAAATATCAGCATTATCCGGTCCCGGAGGATTTGTAGCATAAGTGCAGTATACATAATCCTTGTAAGGTCCGTTTGTAAGATCAACAGCAACCTGTGGATGACCGTTAGTTCTGATATTACCTTTAACACAGTATCTTCCTGAAGTACCGTTATAAACGCCAGGTTGAGTATATGAAGATACTAAAATTTCAGAGCTCCATGAAGCACCGCCATCTACAGAATATTTCAAAGATGCACCGGTTGATTTATTCCAAACACAATAAACTCTTCCGTCTCTTCCAACTGCTATGTTCGGACCCGGGTTTGCTCCCTGGTTGCCGGATGCAATAATTATTGGTCCTAACCATGATGTACCGTTGTTAGTACTTCTCCATAAATCAACACCGCCTCCTGTTGCAAAGTTTACATATGCCATATAAACATTGTTCTTGTATGTTCCGTTTGTCTGGTCACAAGCAATCCATTCTTTATCTGCATTTCCATTGCTGACAATCATTCCTAAGCTGGTCCAGCTAACTCCTTTGTTAGTTGATTTATAAATCAAAACACCGGATTGAAGAACTGCAAAGAAAAGGTTACCTAATGAATCTGATGCAAATACGGGGTCACCCTGGCTGACCGGAACAGATGCTGTTCCCCAGCTAACTCCGCCGTTTGTTGTATAATAACAATAGTTGGAGCCGCTGATGATAACTCTGTTGTCTGTAGCAACAAAATTCAATGGATCTCTTCTATTGACAGCACAATCGGTTTCACAGAAACCCCAGTTTGTTGATATTTGGTAATTATCGAAAGGACCAACAGAGATAATTGACTCAATACCATATGGTTCTGAAGGAGATACCTGTGGCGTAATTAACTTTAATGAATAAGGATTATTTGCTAAGTCTTGAGAGAATGAATTAGCAAAACTTGCAAAGATGATGAATAATAGCAGAAGAAAACTGCTTTTGTAGTTTTTGGTCATTATGATGATATAAAAGTTGATATAAAAGTTAGAATAAAAAATAATTGTTCTATAATAATAGAATAATATTATTTAATATTCAATTTACAAATGTTTGAGTTAAATTTATTGCTTAAATATAATGTTAAAACAGCAAAAAAATGCAATATTACCTTTTATTTTATTTATTCCTTTAGTAATTTTATTAATATACAGCTCCTGATTTACAATATTCAATAATTCTTCAAAATTAATATAAATCTATGTCTTTATTAGTAGTAGGTTCACTTGCGTTAGATACAATTGAAACACCATTCGGTAAAGCTGAAAGAACGCTTGGCGGTTCGGCAACATTTATTTCGGTTGCGGCAAGTTATTTTATCCGTCCTGTAAGATTAATCGGAGTTGTTGGAGGTGATTTCCCGCAGGAAGACATAGAACTTTTAAAAGATAAGGAAATCGACCTCGAAGGATTACAGATAAAAGAGAACGAAAAAACATTTCACTGGCATGGCAAATACAGCTTTGACCTTAATATGCGTGATAGCCTTGTAACCGAATTAAATGTATTTGCAAACTTTGACCCTATCGTTCCCGAAACATTCAGGAAAAGCTCTTATGTTTGTTTAGGTAATATTAATCCGGAATTACAAAAGAAAGTATTGACTCAGCTTGATAAACCGAAATTTATCGTCGCTGATACGATGAACTTCTGGATTGAAAGCAAATATAATGAATTGATAGATTTGCTTAACTTTGTTGATGTCTTAATAATTAATGATTCTGAAGCAAGAGAGCTTTCTCATGAAGCGAATTTATTCCGGGCAGCAAAGAAGATACAAAGTTATGGACCGCATACCCTTATAATAAAAAAAGGAGAACACGGTGCATTGTTATTTCATGAGAATGAATTATTCATAGCCCCTGCTTATCCCCTGGAAGCGATCTATGACCCGACCGGTGCAGGTGACAGCTTTGCAGGCGGCTTTATAGGCTATCTTTCTAAAACAGAAGATACGTCTTATGAAAATATGAAAAGAGCTGTTATTTTCGGTAGCACTATTGCCTCATTCAGTGTTGAAAAATTCTCGCTTGAACGTATCAAAGACCTTACTCCGCTTGAAATTAAAGACAGGTTTAATGATTTTAAGAGATTTGCAGATCTTTCTTCCATATAAAATTTTCCCAACATGGATATTATTAATAAAGAGGATTGGTTTTCCGGTCCTCTTTTTTAATATTTAACAAAATAACAACTCACTGACTCCCGGCACTTAAACTCCCGATTCTTCAGGGTATTTTTCAATGCATATTTTTTCATCCTTCCAAAATCTAACCAAATCCGTGAGCAGCATTTTCAGACAATATTACGACATGCTATAATTTATTTCGACATTAACAAAGAACGGTTGCTTTTGCTTATACTGTTATATAAGCACCATCTATATAATTTAATATAGTATTCGCTAATTGTCAAGTTTTTGGTGAAAATAGTTGGAAGAGTGTGGAGTGCATAGTGTCTATAGAGTGTTTAGAGTGCTTTTTAAGCAATTTTAATCAATAGATAAATAAAGAGGTAAGGATTCCCCTCTCGAGAGGGGAGGGAGCGAAGCGGAAGGGGTGTGTTTTATAATGAACCGGGAATACCTTAAAGTATCACTTTAACTCTCCAACATCAGCGACAATAATTTGCTGCCGGATTTTTCCCATAGCGATAATGGTTAATGATATAGTGAAGTTTTATTTTGATGAAAAAGTTGCGTTTCCGGCTCGAAATCGCAAATTTTAAATCAAAAATCTCGCATTTCTGACGGCGTTATCTCCTTATACTGCAATGAGTTAACCCCTGTTTTCCAAAAACGATAACCCAACTTGATACCAACTTGAACCCAACTCGGACTCGTTTTGATCCCAACTTAGCTCTGTTTTGAACCCAACTCCGGTTTTTTGTCCCAGGGTACTGCCACGCCAAGCCGCTAAGACCGCAAAGAATAAGGAGATTTATAATTGACCCTACTCCAAATAACACGTAAGTCCGTACTGCCAGTGCCTGCCCCGATCGCTCGTGGGTCTCTCATGGATTTTCTTTAATTATAGATTAATAATAAACGAAGATACTGGCAGAAAAAGAATCTTTACTTACCTTTGAACATATTATCCTTTAATCTGAAATCTCATTATTCTTCCAGTGTCCTCGGAGTTTAATAAATTAAGTTTGATAAATTTTCCATGAGAGACACTGGCAGTACGAAGTTGAGTAATGATGCAGCACAACTTCAGTTCTTTCAAGTTAATCAAAATCTCCAATGTTTAGAATTACTCCATATCAATCCGGGTGGATTCCAGCATTCGCTGGAATGACAGGTTGGAAAGGGAATGACAGGTTGGAGAGGTAATTTTTTCCTTCTTCCCAACTTGAACCTTAAAAGGAAAATGTATGGTGAGTTGAACTTATTCATCAGCAGCACTGGAGATTTAAGATTGAAATACAATTTCAAACTCAATTTCCTTCCCAAGTACAATTTGGGAAGGAGAGGGAAAATAACAACCATAAAAGAAGCATAAAAATCATATTGTTAAATACAATATAATTTTTTAAGGGGCAATTATAAGCCCCTTTTTAATATTTCTGCAATAAAATAAATTACCTCCTTATAATTTCTATTTATTAAATATTTCATTAACTTTATCTTTGTAAAAAGAAATACAAAAGATGATAGATAAACTGACATATACCGATGATAACGAACTTATATTTCTTGACCAGACACTGCTTCCTTTAAAAGAGAAGTATGTGAAAACAAGAAACTATAAGGATGTTATTGATGCAATAAAAGGACTAAAAGTACGCGGTGCTCCGCTAATCGGCATTGCCGCCGCTTATGGAATTGTGCTTGGGGTAAACGCTCTGAAATCCGATAATAAAAAGAATTTCGAAATTCATCTTTACAAGCTTTTTGATGAGTTCAGAAAAAGCAGACCTACAGCAAAAAACCTTTTTTATGCGGTTGACCGGTTGATGAAAATTTATAATGAAAACGATGATAAAGAAATTGATGACATAAAAATAATGCTTCTTGATGAAGCAGATAAAATTTATGATGAAGATATTGAAATGTGCAGGAGAATTGGAATAAACGGTGCTGACCTGATGGGAGAAAAAATGAATATAATTACGCATTGCAATGCAGGGGAATTGGCTACTGGAGGTATTGGTACAGCTCTTGGTGTCATATATGCAGCTAAACAGCAGGCAAAAGATATTTTTGTTTATGTTGATGAAACACGCCCATTGCTGCAGGGAGCAAGATTAACAACCCACGAGCTTCAGAAAAATGATATTGATTTTGATTTGATTATAGATTCTATGGCAGCTAATCTTATGAAAGAAGGAATGGTAGATTGTGCTATTATAGGTGCTGATAGAATTGCAGGCAATGGAGATGTAGTAAATAAGGTCGGAAGTTATTCACTTGCAGTTAATTGTGCTTATCATAAAATTCCGTTTTACGTGGCGGCACCAAGTACAACAATAGATTTTGATATTGAGACAGGTGAAGAAATTGTAATAGAAGAAAGAGACCCCGAAGAAGTTGGGTTTATAAATGGAAACCAAATAGTATCTGAAAGCGTCTCTATATTAAATCCTTCTTTTGATCTTGTGCCAAAGGAGCTTGTGACTGCAATAATAACAGAATATAAGGTGCATTATCCGCCTTATAATTTTAAAGGAATCAGGCATTTATTTCAAAGTTACATAGAAACAATTTCTCATAAAGATGAGTTTGAAGAATAATGGCATTAGTTAAAACTGAAGCGATAATTTTAAAATACAGTAATTACCGCGAAACCAGCAAAATAATTACTTTTTTCACCAGGGAATTTGGCAAAATAAAATGTATTGCCAAAGGAGTAAGGGATACGAAAAGCCGCTGGGGAGGGGTGCTTCAATCTATTGCACATTTAAATATCATTTTTTATTATAATGAAAACCGTACTTTACATTTAATTTCCGGTGCTGAATACGCACAGCCAATGAAAAAGCTGTATGATTGTAATGAGAAAATAGAAATTGGATATAAGATTGTTGAATTAACGAACAGAACTACAGTTGAGAATCACCAGCATACAAAGTTATTTGACCTTCTCTCTGAAACATTGAAAAAACTGGAGGATGCAACTAATAACTATAGTAATATGTTATTTAATTTTGAATTTCAGCTTGCAAATGCATTGGGTTTTGCAATTGATGTTGAGACTTTGGCAGGTGATAATGAATTATCAGGTTACAATAATTTACATTACAATTTTAAACCTTTTAATAACAATTATCATCTAAATTCTAATGGGGTTGTAAATGATGAAAATTTAATGCTAAATTATGATAATATAGGGATTTTAAAAGCATTTCACAGAGGGAACTTTGATGAAATCATGAGACTTAATATTGTAAAACCAAATGATATAATTTTGGAGAAGTTTTTTGAAAGACATTTTGATCAGCATCTTGAAGAAAAAGGATTCTCAAAAACTAAAAAAGTTATAGGATAAAAGGAGAACTTAACGAAGCAATAATACATAACTTTTCTGTTTGAAAAGTCTTTTAAAAGACAAATATTTATATAAAAAGGAGAAACAAATGTCAAGAAAATCTATCATAGCAGCAGGATTTGTTGTTATGTTTGCGTTAATATTTGGAGCTGTACTTATTGCTAATTTTAGCGGTGCAAAATTGCTTCATTCAGATACACAGATAGAATTTAATACATCACCACCGTTAAAAACAAATCCTGATGTTAAGTCATTAAACGATGCTTTTGTAGAAATCAGTAAATCTGTTACGCCAACTGTAGTAAGTATAGTTGTAAAGACTGAGCCAAAGAAAAACCAGCAGGAAGATGATGGTTTCCATTTCTTCTTTGGTCCGGATTTTAAAATGCCTGACCAGGGACCGGAGATGGGAAGCGGTTCAGGTGTTATTATCTCTAAAGACGGATATATTGTTACTAATAATCATGTTGTAAAAGATGCAGGTGATAATGGTATAAAAGTTACCTTAACGGATAAAAGAGAGTTTAACGCAAAACTTATTGGAACAGACCCCAATACAGATCTTGCGGTAATTAAAGTTGAAGCTAATGACCTTCCGGTTATATCATTGGGTAATTCTGATGATGTACAGGTAGGGCAGTGGGTGCTTGCAATCGGCAACCCGCTTGGACTTAACTATACAGTAACAGCAGGTATCGTAAGTGCATTAGGCAGAAATATCGGTATCAATGGTGACCAGGCAGGATATGGAATTGAAAATTTCATTCAAACAGATGCAGCTATCAACCCGGGAAACAGCGGCGGAGCATTAGTCGATATTAACGGGCAGTTAATTGGAATCAACTCTGCAATTAAAACCAATACCGGTTATTACCAGGGATATGGATTTGCTATTCCTGCAAATATGGTTAAATCTGTTTCAACTGATTTAATAAAAACAGGAAAAGTAAACAGAGGATATATTGGTGTAAACATTCAGTCAGTTGATGAGACAATGGCAAAAGGACTTGGATTAGACCAGGCAAAAGGTGTATTGGTTCAGAATGTTGTAAAAGGCGGTGCAGGTGAAGATGCCGGAATTAAAACAGGGGATATCATCCTTTCAGTTGACGGGAAAGATGTAAATGCTGCTAACCAGCTTCAAACCATTATTGGAAGCAAGCATCCGGGAGAAACAGTTAAATTGCAGATATTCAGAGATGGTAAAAATATTGAAAAAGAAGTTACTTTGAAACCAAGAACAGATGCAAATACAAGTGAATCGATTAATAACAATATGCGCAGAGATGAGGATAACCAGAGTGAAAGGTCATCTACGGCAATTAAGTCTATTGGAATAAGAATAACCGAGCTGGATAATGCTACAAAGAAAAAACTTGATATAAACAGCGGAATTTTAATAACCGGAGTAGAAACTTACTCTGAAGCATTTAATAGAGGTTTGAGGGAAGGTTACGTAATAGTTGATGCGGATAAGCAAAAAGTAAGCAGTGTTGATGATTTAGTAAATATAGTTAACGGGAAAAAAGCAGGTGATACCATACTTTTGAATGTCGTTACAGCCGATGGTGAGGCAAGAATTTTCATTTTAAGAGTAGAATAAGCAATATTTAAAGCTGGGAAACAGCTAATTTGCTGTTTTCCAGCGAAATAAAGATAATGCCTTATATACGTTAGAAATTATATATTGACTTTAAAGGAAAATATTTTTAGTTTTACATAAATAAAAGAGATAAATGAAGCAAGTATACGTGGTTATAATCAGTTTGTTTTTTATTTTAGGTGTTTTTACCCAAAATGCCTTCACTAAAGAACAATTAGACTTTAAGGGTAATCCTGATAAGTACATACTTCATCAGAATTATCCTAATCCGTTTAATCCATCCACCATACTTTCATATGATCTGAAAACCAATGCCATGGTAAAACTAACAGTATATAATTTAGTTGGACAGGTCGTTGAGGTTTTAGTTGATGAGTATCAAACACAAGGATATCACGAGTATTCTTTTGATGCTACACAGCTTCCCGCAGGAATTTATCTCTATAAGCTACAAGTGGGAGAATATTCATCCGTTAAAAGGATGACTCTCGTCAAGTAGTTTATTCATCATCATTTCATAATTTATAAGGAGGTAAAAACGTAGTGAGTAAATTCATTAATGGATTTCTCTTTTTAGTAGTTTCATTAGCACTCTCTTCTACTTCTGTCTTTTCTCAGTCTCAAAACTTAATAATTGATAGTTTCGGTGACCATAAACTTCCCGGCTGGTACTGGGGCGGAAATCTCAATATGAAATATTCCCATGAAACTGATAATCTTGAAAACGGATATGCTGAGATTTTAGCTCTCGACCAAAAAGTTAGCCCAAACACCTTCCTCGGTTTAATAAGAAAAGAACAGAAGATCCAAATAGTTCAGGATAACATTTTATCGTTGATGCTTCAGGGCGTCAGCAATGATATTAATGTTACAATACAGATTTTGTTTGACAAAAACAAAGATACCAAGTATGATGAAAAATCAGATACACGGCTTGAATCAAAACCGATATCCCTTAACTTCTCAGGATGGAAAGAAATTCACCTTAATATTAATGAAAGCGAATTTTCGATAATATCAAAGCTTATTGGTGAAGATTTTTCAATTCTTGAAGAAGAAGCTATGGGCTTGCAGATAACATACCAGACAGGCAAACAGTTCGTAACAGGTAAAGTGGAAACAGGTATTGCATTAGTTGCCGAAAGACCGAATAAAGAGGTAAAGCAGGAAAATGCAAATAACGAAGATGTTTCTTCCGGAGAGTCTTATTATAGTACAAAGAACTATCCGAATCCGTTTAATCCTGAAACAAATATAACTTATACACTTAGAAACTCTACCAATGTAAAGATAACAGTGTATGACAGATTAGGCAGAGAAATTGTTGTTTTAGTTGATGAAGCACAGGGCGAAGGCGAACATACAATTAAATTTAATGCTTCAAATCTTCCGTCAGGAATTTATTTCTACAGAATTAAAACACCTGAGAAAGTTGAAGTAAGAAAGATGGTATTTGCAAAGTAATACTTTACAAGATTATGTTTAAAGTTTTAAAAAATCCCGCTGTGAAGCGGGATTTTTTATTGTCTGAATCGCAGATTCCGCTGATTATACTGATTGCACAGATAAAGCTTTGTTACCTTTGTGTTGAAGATTCATAATCCGATAAATCTGATGAATCTGATAAATCTGATAAATCAATTGATTCTGTGATTCACGATTTATATTTTTAATTAAAGGAGATTATTGAAAAAATGAAACTACCAATTTATACAGTCGATGCATTTACATCTAAGCCGTTTAAGGGAAATCCTGCTGCGGTATGTATTCTTGAAAATGAAATTGAAGAGCAATTGATGAAAAACATTGCCTTCGAATTAAATCTTTCTGAGACAGCATTTGTAAGAAAAACAGGAGATACATACAGCTTGAGATGGTTCACTCCTGCAATGGAAGTTGACCTGTGCGGACATGCAACACTTGCAAGCTCGCATATTTTGTGGGAAACAGAAAGACAGGATAAAAACAAGGAAATAATATTTAACACAAGAAGCGGTGAACTGAAAGCGAGCAGGAAAGAAAATATTATTCAGCTTGATTTTCCGTTAATTGAACAAAAGGAAATTGCTGTTCCTCCTGAATTGGAAAAAGCACTTGGTGCCAAACCAAATTACTGTGGAATGACTGAATGGAATTATGTGATAGAATTTGAAAATGAAGATATGATAAAAAACATGCAGCCGGATTTCGAACTGCTTCAGTCATTGCCTGCATGGGGAACAATTGTAACCGCAAAGGGAAGCTCGGATGGATATGATTTTGTCTCGCGTTTCTTTGCTCCCGAAAAAGGCGTGAAGGAAGACCCTGTTACCGGTTCTGCACATTGTGCATTAGGTCCTTACTGGATGAAGCGGCTTGGCAAGAATACATTTAAGGCATACCAGGCATCAGCACGCGGCGGAGAAGTTGGAGTGAAGGTTGAAAACGGCAGAGTGTATTTAACAGGTAATGCGGTTACGGTGATTGAGGGAGAGATAACAATTAAGAATTAAGCATGATTGTCTGAATCGCAGATGACGCAGATGATAATTGATAAATGTCTGAATCACAGATGACACAGATGAGGACTGATGTCACTGATTAAAAATCTTTAACACAAAGTCTACAAAGAAGACAAAGGTGATATGATTTGTTTTCGTTTTACGCTTGTGAACTTTGTTACCTTCCTGACTGCAGCAGGCAGATGTTTCTTTGTGTTAAAATTATGTTTATTATTTACTGATATATTATCGTGTTAGTGAAATATTATCTGTGCAATCAGCTATCATCTGTGTCATCTGTGATTCAGACATATATCAATTATCATCAGTGACATCAGCATAATCTGTGAAATCTGCGATTCAGAAAGTATTTAACTTAAAATTTTTTTCTTTATTTATTTGCCTTAATCATCAAAATCAGAAAAATGAGCGATTGAAATTGTTGACTCCTCTTGACATTTGGGATTCGAATTTTTATCTTTGTAAAGAACACTTAAACTACGGAATTTATAAACCATTAAAAGGAAAGGTTTTTTTAACTTTTTAAAATAAGAAAAACATGAAAAACCAAAATAATAAATACTGGCTTAATGCCATCTCAGGCATTATCACACCTTTTATGGCAGACGTATGCCCAAAAAGTCCGTGGTTTAACAGGAGGATAATTACATAAATCTCCAAAAAATCAGAGTTTATAATAACCGCGGACGAATTTTAAAAGTCCGCGGTTTTTTTTTGCACTGCGGCAATACGGAAAAACTAAATAGTGACAGTTCTTTTACAAAAAAGTGACAAATTTTCAATAAAAAAAGTTTAATTAGAACTATGTGCAGCAATTGTTGGGATGACCCGGAGGGTACCCGCTTCACTTCGTTCGCAATTTTAATATAATGATTATATGAAAAGCTTTCTAAAAATTTTCGAAATACTTGATAAGTGGAAATACCACTACATTACAGCGGCAGTATTATTGCTCATCTCCGTGTCAATGAGAATGCTTGAGCCGAAGATTCTGCAGATCGTGGTAGATAAAGTTATCGTGTTCTTCCTCAGCGATGGCAAGACACGGATGGTCGCTGATGACGCTGTATCTAAATTAATTTATAACTTTCTGCCTGAGTGGAAGCTTGAGAACTTAAGCATTATGCTTATTTATCTCGGTGTAATATTCCTGGTGGTATCATTATTCAGGGGATTATTCAGTTTCGTCTCAAGTGCATTAAGTGCTTCATCGACAGAAAAAGCAATGAAGAAGCTGCGTGATAAATTGTTCTCACATATACAGCAGTTACCGCTTGAGTATTACAGCAAAACTCCAACCGGTGAGCTTGTACAGAGATGCACAGGTGATGTAGAGACGATAAGAAAATTCTCATCTATGCATGTGGTGGAAGTGTTAAGATTAACTGCTGTGTTTATCGGCGCATTTACAATGATGGCTCTGATAAATATCAATTATGCTTTGATTGCAGTAATGTTTGTTCCTGTGATTTTCTTTGGCGGTATATTTTTCTTCAGGAAAGAAGGGAAGATATGGAGAGAGCATGAAAAAAGACAGGATAAGCTGACATCAATCGTGCAGGAAAACTTATCCGGAATCCGTGTAGTAAAAGCATTTGCAAAAGAGCAGTACGAGATAGAAAAATTTACATCAATGAATAAAGAGAAGAAGGAATGGGGATTGAAGTTAATGGGCTTGCACAGGATATTCTGGCCGTCATCCGATTTCTTCGTACATCTGCAGATAGCGATATCAATTTTTGCAGGCGGTTATTTCGCTCTTTCAAATACAATAACAGTAGGTGAGTTCGTTGCGTTTTATTCATATGCAACACTTGTAACATGGCCAATGAGAAGAGTACCGCAGTTGATAAGCGAAATGGGAATGACATCAGTTGCAATTGACAGGTTATATTCAATACTTGATACTGAAGAAGAAAAATATGAAGGAAAGATAAACGGCGGAAAGAAAATACTTGGTAATATCGAGTTCAAGGATGTTTATTTCAGATATGATAAAAATGACCCGCATTATGTATTGAATGGTGCCAGTTTCAAGATTAATGCATGTGAAAATATAGCATTGCTTGGTCCGACAGGTTCGGGTAAATCAACAATAATATCACTACTGCTTAGATTCTATGAGCCGGAAAATGGCACGATAACAATTGACGGAAAGAACATAAACGAATACTCAAAAACATATTTACGTCATAAGTTTGGTGTAGTGCTTCAGAAACCATTTTTATTTTCGACGACACTAAAGGACAATATTGCTTATGTACAACCTGACACTGAGCTTGATGAAGTAATAGAATCTGCAAAGGTTGCTAACATTCACAGGATAATTGAAGAGATATTCCCTAAATCATATGAAACGGTTGTAGGTGAAAAAGGAGTGACTCTCTCAGGCGGACAGAAGCAGAGGGTTACACTTGCAAGAACGCTGCTGAAGAACCCTGATATTCTTGTACTTGATGACTCAACATCTTCGGTAGATTCAGAAACTGAATTTGAGATTCAAAAGGCATTAAGAGGAATAATTGAGGATAAAACAACAATTGTCATTGCTCACAGGATAACATCCATCCAGGATTGTGACAGGATAATTGTACTTGATAAAGGTAAAGTAATAGAATCCGGAACACATGAAGAACTGATTGCTAACAATGGCTTTTATAAGAAAATATATGATATCCAGGTATCGATTGAAGATGAAATAAATGATGAGCTTTCCGAAAACCGTGAAGCGTCAAATGTGAAACATGAAACGAGAGATTCAAAACGTCAACCGCTAAACGGGAAGCATGAAAAAATAAAATAAAAAATAATTACTCACTCCTTCAATCAATTCGAAATTGATGGAGGAGTGAGATTTCATAAAATTAAATTTAAATAATATTGAAAGCATACAATAGTGTCAGTCTGCCTGTAAATATTACATTTCCGGAATACAGGGTAGCTTTAAGTTACAGACCCAGCAATTTAATTTTCTTACTTGAAGAGAAAATAATAAAATTGCTTAGTTCATACAAAGATGCCGTAGTTAACAACGCTTTGAGTAATTTAAGTAGTAATCAAAAATTTGATATACAGGAAAAATCTCTTTATATGTATAAAATTATTCAACCATTCCTGTAAAATTATTGGATGTAAATGAAAGTATATATGAATATAAGAGTTTATTCTTATTCAAAAGAAACAGAAAGAGTTAATTAAATATGTCAAAACTAAACGAAAAAAAGTTTAAAACAAAAGGTGCAATAATTCCTTTCTTAAGAAAGTTATTCACCTATTCGATGAAATATCCAAAATGGGTTTGGGGTTTTACAATATGCGTATTGCTTGTAGCAGTTGTAGAAGCAATCTTCCCCATAGTGTGGATGAAATTGCTTGATAACGTCATCATCCCGGCAGTAAGCCAATACAAGGATGCATATGCACAGGGATTAAAGCCTGAGCTTGACTTAAACGGGCTGTGGAATTTCTCATTAATATTTTTTGCAATGGGAATGGTTATAGCCGCTGCTGTTTATGGCTTTATCGGGTTTGCCGGTAAGATACAGGAAAATGTAATGTATGAAATAAGACAGGAGCTGTTTATTAAACTGCAGGAGTTGTCGTTTTCTTTCTATGATAAATCTGCAGTGGGCTGGCTGCTTTCAAGGATTTCATCGGATACGGTTAAAGTTACTGAGCTTATTTCATGGGGATTGATTGAAGTAGTATGGGGCATTGGCATGTTAGTATTTTGCGTTATTATCATGTTTGCTTATAACTGGCAGCTTGCATTGATTGTAACTACTGCAGTTCCTGTTCTTACTGTGGTATCGATTAAGATTAGAATGCTAATACTGCAGTACTCACGTGAAGCAAGAAGATATAACAGTGAAATTACTGCAGCATTCAATGAGCATATAAACGGTATCGAAGTGAACAAAAGCATGGTGCAGGAAGAACGTGTAAGCCGTGAATTCCAGGGCTTGAGTGAGAAGATGAGGCATTCATCATACAAATCAGCTTATTATAGTGCAATATTTATGCCGCTTGTAATATTTATTGGTTCGGTAGCGGCAACAGTCGTAATATATTTTGGCGGAAACATGGCAGTAGCTTTGCCTCCAACAATAACAGTGGGTACGCTTGCTGCATTTTTCGGCTATGCAACCGTGATGTTTGAACCGGTACTGGATATATCCAGATTCTATGCTCAGGCACAGGGAAGCTTATCGGCAGGTGAGAGAATATTCTCATTGCTTGATACCAAGCCGGTAATATATAATTCAAATGGTGCAAAAGATTTCAATAAAATTAAAGGTGATATAGAATTCGAAGATATTACTTTTCATTATGAAGAAGGCAAGAAAGTTATTGAGAATATGAATTTGAAAATCTATGCAGGAGAATCTATTGCACTTGTTGGAGAAACAGGCGGCGGGAAATCGACAATAATAAATCTTATCTGCAGATTCTATGAACCGACCGGCGGTGTATTAAAGATAGATGGTCTTGATTATAAAGATATGACAATGCACAGCTTACGAAGCCAGTTAGGTGTTGTCTTGCAGACACCGCATTTGTTTTCCGGTACTGTAAAAGAAAATATAATTTATGGAAGGGCTAATGCAACAGAGGATGAAATAACTGAAGCATTACGGCAGGTGGGAGCTGAAGATTTTATTCACAGGCTGGATGAAGAAGTTGGCGAAGGCGGCGAAAATCTTTCAATGGGTGAAAAACAGCTTGTGTCATTTGCACGTGCTGTGCTTGCTGACCCAAGAATATTTATAATGGATGAAGCAACATCATCGGTTGATACAATAACCGAAGCTAACATACAGAGAGGTATTCTTGGAATAATGGAAGGCAGAACTTCTATCATTATTGCTCACCGGCTTTCGACTATAAAGCATTGTGACAGGATACTTGTGATAAGTAAAGGCAGGATAATGGAAGACGGCAGCCACTATGATTTGATGAGAAGAAAAGGAATGTATTACAATCTTTATACAAGACAGTTAAGAGAGCAGAGAGAAAAGGAAATGCTGGCTACATAATGAATTACTGGTTTTGTATTAGCGGGAAGAAGTAATCCCAACATTGGTTCGAGTAATTTTCAAACTAAAAACTCCCCCCTCTCCTTTACACCGCATGAGGAGAGGAGGACTATATAAAGGAATAATTAATGGAAAAGAAATACTATTACAATGATGTCATGGTAAATTTTTATGATATTATTCATACTGATTACAATGTTGATAAAAAATTTTACCTGGATAAAATATTAAATGCCGGAGGACCTGTTCTGGAAATCGGGTGCGGAACCGGAAGAATATTTTGCGATGCTTTAAAAGAAGGAGCTGACATTTATGGAATTGACCAAAGTGAGCTTATGCTGAAAAAGTTAAAAGAAAAAATTGATTTTAATGAATATTGCAGAGTGCAGGTTATAGATGCACTGGATTATATATCGGAGAAAAAATTTAAGTTAATTATTGCTCCTTTCAGGATGTTTATGCATATACTTACTGTGAAAGACCAGTTAAAATTTTTGAAAAATGTGTATGAGAATCTTGCTGATGATGGAGAATACGTATTTAATATATTTAATCCTGACCCTGAAAGAATAAAAACAGGTGATAAAGAAAATCTGCGTTATGAAGCAGAATATTTGCCGGGCAGAATATTTAAATTTTATGATATGTCACAGCCGGACCTGTTAAATCAATGTCAGCTTGTAACATTCAGGTTTGAGTGGGATGATAATGGTGAGATGAAAGAAGATATTATGTACTTTCCGATGAGATATATGTTCAGGTTTGAAATTCAGCACCTTTGTGAACGTGCGGGCTTTAGAAAAGTAAACATATACCGTGATTTTGATTATAATGAGTTGAATGGAGAAATAAAAGAATTTGTTGTCATCTGTAAAAAATGAAAATTAATAATTTATAAATAAAAAAGATAAATAATGAATTTACTGAAGTCTTTTGGCTTTAAAGATTTTTTCAAGGAACATTTTTCTGAATTTTCAGAAAACGGCTTTTCACCTGCAAGAGTAGCGGTGGAGAATAAGAATAATTACATTCTTTATTCTGAGTTTGGAGAACTGACGGCAGAGCTATCGGGAAAGTTTTATTTCAATTATGAAGACAAAGGGGATTATCCTGCAGTAGGAGACTGGGTTGTAATACGTCCTTTGCCTGATGAGCAAAAAGCATTAATAGAACATGTGCTTCCGAGAATGAACAGCTTTTCAAGGAAAGCTGCCGGTACCAAAACGGATGAACAGGTAATTGCTGCTAATATTGATGTGTTGTTTATTATGACATCATTGAATAAAGAACTGAACATCAGGAGAATGGAAAGATATCTTACTCTTGCACTTGACAGGGGATTACAACCGGTAGTTATACTAAGCAAAGCAGACCTGTGTGAAGATATTGATTCCAAAATGATGAGCATGGAAAATATAATTAAGAATATACCTGTTCATATTGTAAGCTCAGTTAAAAAAGAAGGAATCGATGAACTGAAAAAATATTTTGAAGGAAACAAGACAGCGGCAATAGTCGGTTCATCGGGTGTGGGTAAATCAACATTTATCAATGCTTTGCTGGGTGAAGACAGGTTGACTGTAAAGGATATCACTGCTTATAAGGATAAAGGTGTGCACACTACCTCAAGGAGGGAGTTAATATTATTACCGGATGGTGGAATGATAATTGATACTCCGGGTATGCGTGAGCTGCAGTTATGGGATGGAGGCGATGGACTTAGTGATGTATTCGAGGATATAGAAGCATTATTCAGCAATTGCAAATTTAGTGACTGCAAGCATGAATCGGAGCCCGGCTGTGCAGTTAGAGAAGCAATAAAGAGCGGTGAACTGGATGAAGACAGGTACAATAGCTATCTCAAAATGCAGAAGGAAGTCAATTATTTTGAAAGAAGAAAAGACCAGAAGGCATTGCTTGAAGAGAAAAAGAAATGGAAGAAGATACATAAGGAAGGGAAGGAACATATGAAGGTATTTAAGAACAGGTGAGAGTTTATAAGGTTTATAAGGTTTATAAGGTTTATAAGGTTTATAAAGTGTGAATCCCGAAGTCGCAGATCCGGCTCTGCCGGAGGATGATATTATTATAGAATAAATCATTAATAAAAGGATTGAATCCCGTAGGGGTGACATTATCAATATACTACAACAATTAAAAAATATATAATAAAATTAATAAAACAGATAGGAGGCTAAAATGAGAATCACAAAGATTTTCAATTATAATAAACAGAATTGATAATCTTATAAAAAAGGAGACAGCTTGGCTTCTATTATAATTAATTCACTTACATATTATTACTCATCTCCAAAATATGCAGTCTTTAAAAACATTTCATTAAACCTCAGTACCGATTGGAAACTGGGATTGATTGGCAGAAATGGTAAGGGTAAAACTACTTTACTTAAGCTCATACATAAAGAACTCCAACCGGTTAAAGGAGAAGTATTTGCAGCAGTCGATACTTATTACTTTCCTTTTCTTCCTTCAGATAGTTCAAAACACACATTTGATGTAATCAGGGATAATATTGCTCCTTTCAGCCAATGGGATATTGAGATGGAAAGGCTTCTAAACAAAGCTGATGAAGAAAGTATCAGGCAGTATGGTATTTTACTTGAACAATATCAGGCACTTGATGGCTTTAAGATAGATGCATTGATTGAGAAAGAAACCAGGGAAATAGGTATTAGTTCTGATTTGTTGAAAAGAGAATTCAGAACTTTAAGCGGCGGGGAACAAACCCGCGTGTTACTTGTTTCTTTATTTCTGAAAAAGAATGCTTTTTTGCTAATCGATGAGCCGACTAATCATCTTGATATTCAGGGAAGAATGAAGCTGGGGGAATATTTGTCGGATAAAAAGGGATATATTGTTGTATCACATGACAGGTATTTTCTCGATCTGTGCATAGACCATATTTTATCAATTAATAAATCCGATGTAAGACTAAACAAAGGAAATTATTCGCAATGGAAGTATAATATGGAACTGGAAGAAGAATTTGAAAAAAGGAAGAAAGAAAATTTAAGCAGGGAAGTGAAATCACTTGAAGCTGCAGCAATGAAAAGAAGAGGATGGGCAAACCTGAAGGAGAAGGAAATAAAAGGAGCAAAAAAAAAGAAAGGGCATATAAGCCGTATATCTGCTAAGCTAATGAAAAGAGCATTAACAATTGAAAGCAGGGTCTATGATAAGCTTGAGGAGAAAAAATCACTGCTTAAGAACTTTGAAAAAGAAAAAATACTAAAGCTTGAAACAAATACCGGCTCCGGTGAGCTAATTGCTTATATGGAAAATGTTAGTTTCGCTTATGATAGACAACATGTATTTAAAAATATATGGTTCTATCTCAAAAAAGGAGACAGGATTGCAATTACCGGAAGCAACGGTTCAGGTAAAACCTTATTACTGAAATTATTATTAAATGAACTCAAAGCAGACGAGGGGGTTGTCTATCTTAAACATGGTATATCAATAAATTATGCAAGGCAAAAACCCTTATGGAATAAAGGATACCTCGGAGATTTTTTATCTGATAACAATCTAGACGTGACTAAGTTCAGAAATATTCTTGGTGTACTGGGTTCAAGTGGTGAAATATTTGACAGACCGCTGGAAACATTCAGTAAAGGTGAGATTAAAAAAGTGGAATTGTGTAAGTCATTCATTCAGCCATTTGATTTGCTGATTTGGGATGAGCCGTTGAACTATCTTGATATTGCAAGCCGTGAGCAGATTGAAAAGGTACTTTTGGATAGTAAGCCAACAATGATTTTTGTTGAACATGATATTACTTTTATTAATAGAATAGCGACAGATACTATAATATTAGACTAGATTGCAGGGTATAATTAATTATTATGTATAAGTTATCTAAATATTTTATTATTTTATTATACTGAAATGAAAATTAATTTATATATATTTCTCTTAATTCTGTCTGTAACACAAGAATTACCTGCCCAGGAAAGGATAATAAAAATTACCTGTGATGAAATTATGTCTGTGAAATTACTGCGCATAGATTCTTATTTTGTAATTAATGAATCAGAGGTTTTTCCCAACAACTCTGAAAAAGCGGCTGTAGAAGCTGCAAAATATTATTTTTTTAATATAGAATATTCTATAGAAGATTCTGTTCTGAATATAAAAGGTGAGTTAAGGCAAATTAATGATTCTACAAAATATTTCGAGCATTTAGTAATTTATGTTGGTAGAATAGTTGATGATTCTTTAATTTGTAATAAATACTTTGATGATTTTAAAAATTCATCTTTTGATATTTCGGTAAAATTAAAAGAGAGTGACGAGTTAATTTTTACATTCGGCGGAGAAAGTACAATATTTGCCGCAGATATTTTTGATATAAGCAAAATTATCCGGATCAAAAAAGAACTTTTATTTAAGTAGCACTTTTTTAAAATATTTGTTTCATCAAGCATTCTATTACCGAAAAGGGAATTCGGTATTCTTACCTATCCAGCCAATGAATGATATTCAGCAAAAGCTTTATATTGTTTTTTGCTTCAGGAAGATTAAAGCCCATCTTCGTTTGATTATTTCCCGAGCCGGCAATTTGTGCTGAGAACATTGCCGCTTCTCCGAACACAACAATTTTTCCTTTGCCGAATTCCATAAAAGCACCCTGGTAAAGTCCTTCGCCGGATACGGTTGGAGTTGAATCGTTAAACTCCCATGCAATAACCGGCATCAAAACAGTATAATTACCGTTAAGCGATATTATTGGCTTAGCAGATGCAGGAATTTTAAAAGCACTTCCGGTGAACGAAAGCACTGTATCTAAATTTACTGTAATTTCATTTTCAGCCAGTGAGTTATCTGCTTTTATAAATTTATCATACATACTTTGATTTTTATAAGCAGCAAAACCGTTATAAAATTCAAAGCCGAATTCGAATGCAAGGTCATGTGCAGCACCGGCAAAGGGCATATGGTCAGCAATTAAGAAAAGCCGTCCTCCGCCTTCTACCCATTTTTTTACAGCTGATATTTCATCCTTTGTAAAAGCTGAAGGATTAGGGAGTGTCCAGTTTTGCCGGTTTGAAGAATCCAGCGGATTTGATATAACTAGAATCCTGCATTCTTTTAGCTTATCATAATCGAATTTGTCATCATAGCTTTTTAAAATGTATCCATCATTTCTTAATAATTTGACAAACGGTGAATATCTTCCTTCAAGCGTATGGAAGTTATAATGATATTCATCTATCATTATAACCGGTCCCTGAAGAGGTTCATAAGCAGGATTATTAATAGAAAAATTAAATGCCGTATCTGATACCTGCTGTGAAAAAATAGAAAAGTTTAATGCAAATAATAAAAAAGGAATTATCTTTTTCATATATGAAAAATTTAATTGTTAGTGTTATAACATATTATTATATATTAATTTAAGTGATTTTAAACATAAATAAAAAACCCTCTTCCTTTAACTAATATTTCTGAAAAAGGGTTCTGTATTTTAATTAACCGTTTACTGCTAATTCAAATCAATTAATTACTTCTCACCGATTTATCCGTGTGACCATCATCGTATAATCCTGTTAACTCTGTTACATTTCCATTAGCATCTTTTTCGAATTTTATCCTGAAATATTCAATATCTTTAAACCTGAATGTATCATCGGAGATTGGTGTCATCTGCATTTTTGGTCTTCCTTTACGCTGATAAAAAAGCTTACCGTTATCATAAGAAATAGTTCTGTCTTCATAGCTTCCTGCATAGCTTTGCAATATGTTATCATTCACTGTAACGGGATTCATATCAAACTTAATATTTTCAATTATCCATGCATATTTAGCTTTTACTTTAGGATCATCTTTCTTTTCAGCTAATTTATTATATATTTCAATCTTAGCTAAATTAAGAGCATCGCTGCTTGCAGAAGATATATCAGGAGCAACGCCTGTTCCTTCCCAATTTGTTTTAGAAACCGGGTTTATAGATTGTCCTATAGCAGATGATAAAACAATTTTATCGGTAACAGCAAAGAAATTATTCGGGTTGGCACCGCCGCCGGTAGTTTCTCCTATTATTACCGCACGGTTCTGATATTTTAAATCAAATGCAAATTCTTCTGCGGCAGAGAATGTATAGCTGCTTGTAAGCAAATATACAGGTACATCAAGCATTCTTTTCCCATCAATATTTTCAAGGGTCCATGACTCAAATGTCGTGTCAGGATTTCTGAAATGCGCGTTATTGATATTTACATTTGGCGGAAGAAAATAACTGCATAAAAGATTTACCGTTTCACCATCACCGCCTCCGTTTTGTCTTAAATCGAATATAACCGCATCACAATTTTCAATAAATTTCATAGCTGCCGTTAAAGTTGGACGGGTTTGCCTCATCATGTTAAATCCTGTTAGGTTAATATAGCCGATGTTTCCCGGAAGAATCTCTATTTTCTGGAAGCCGTAATTATTCCTTTTCATATCCTCTAATTGGAATATGGGCATTGTTGTATCGGTTATTTCGATAGGTTTATTTAATAACTGTTCTGCCATTTGAGGATTAACCCTCAGGTTTACATGTTTATCTTTGCTTACCGATTGCAGGTCTTGAGTAACGATCATACAAAATTGAGCGGGATCTTCAATATTTTCGTAATCGCCGTTCTGTAATTTTGCCTTAACAAGCTCTCCCATTTTTTTCCCGACATCCGGGAAAACGTAATTATCTTCCAGCAGTTTTGCAATGTTATTTATGGATTTGGTTTTAAGCTCAGCATCCATTTTTTCACTTCCTGACATTATCATCTGTGCCCTGGCGTGGTAATATCCCAACAGAGATAAAATAAATAAAGCTAAAATTAATTTTCTTGTTGTCATAGTTTTTTTATTTAATGTTTTTTAAATCTAATTCCATTTTGATGGTTTTTCGTTTATATTTAACGATTTCATCCGGCATATAAGGCACCTGTTCAAATCCCAGCTTCCGGTATAATTTAAATGCTTTTGAAAGCTCCTTGCTCGATTCTAACATTATTTTTTTTGCATTATGATTTTTGGCATAATCAATTGCAGCCAGTGCAAGGCGTTTTCCTATCTGCCGCCCTTGTGCTTTTTCAGTTACTGCCATCTTGGCTAATTCATAACTATTATCAGGGTGTTTCAATAATGCTGCTGTTCCAACTATTTCACTATCTACTTTTGCAAAAAAAATATTGCCTCCTTTATTGATAATTTCCTCTTCAGGATTTTCAAGCAGTTTCCTGTCATTGTCTTCAATTGAAAAATATTTTCTTAACCATTCATAATTCAGATCCCGGAAAAGTTCCTTATACTCAGGTTCATAATTGAATATCTCAACCGCTTCACTTTGTTTTTCTTTTACTTTATCAAGTATTCTTGAAGTCATATCTTTTTCATCAAGAGCACGCTCTAACCTGTCCAGCACTAGAATCAAATCAAACCCTGCTTTATTAAACAAATCTTTTGTTGCATCATTAAATCCATCCCAGACAGGCTGAAGAACCGGTATCAATTCTTTGCCCTGTGCAGAGAGTGTTAAAATTCTTTTGCGTGTATCACCATTATTCTTAACTGTTTCTATCAATCCCTTTTTTATCAGAATATCCGCAAGCTGTGTAACTGCAGGCTGGGTAATTCCAAGCTGTGCTGATATTTCAGTAATTGACAGCGGTGCTTTTTTATATAACAAATAAAAGAAAGTAAACCACCTTGGCTCAAAATCAATATTTAACTGCTGGTACACTTTAGAGCCTTCCTGTGTAAGACGCTCATTAAACAGTTTTAGTCGCGTTCCGAAAGCTAATTCCTCTAAATCTTTAATAAATTGCATAATTTTATTTATATAAGTACTTATATAAGTGCAAATATATAATATAAATTTCCATTTGTCAAGACTCAAGGAGAATAAAAGTGAGTTTAAGGGTGAGCAAATTTAATTAAAATCTCAATTTATTTTTTGAA
The DNA here is from genome assembly GCA_003820375.1 of Ignavibacteriota bacterium. Taxonomy (GTDB): domain Bacteria; phylum Bacteroidota; class Ignavibacteria; order Tepidaquicellales; family OLB5; genus RPQH01. Next base: position 26,137 of record RPQH01000025.1, on the reverse strand, counting down.
ATTTTGTATGTGTTTTTTTGCTGATTTCAAAGCATCTTTTTCTAAGCAAAGTACATCAGGAATAACTCCCGTGCCTTCCCAGTTGGTTTTTGTGATTGGATTGATGGAAACTCCTGTAGGTAAAAACATTCCGAAATTATCCGTAAGCTTAACAAAAATTCCCGGGTGTGCACCGCCTGCTGTTGTTTCACCTACAATAATTGCACGCTTGAGTGCCTGAAGATTATATGCAAATTCTTCGGCTGCTGAAAAGGTTTTTGAGCTTGTCAATACATATACTTTTTTTTCTAAATATCTTTTGCCTTCAAGATAGCTTAATGTGTAGAATTCATCCGTTGTATTTCTGTTTCGCCAGTAAATGCTGTTTAGTAATATCCTTGAATCAAATAAATAACTGCAAATAAGCTGAACCATGTAAGGATTTCCGCCTTCATTTTCTCTCAGGTCAATTATTAATGCTTCTGTGTTCGAAATAGTATTAAATGCGTTTGCAATCGTCTTAGTTGCATGAGCAGGATTCATAAAGCTTGTAAGTTTAATATAACCGATATTTCCCTTTAATATTTTAACTTTATGGAAACCAAAATTCTCCGATTCTTCCATGTTCCTTATTCTTTCAAGCTCAACAGGCGTAAGTTCTTCTGGTTCGGATTTTTCTTTTGGTATTTGTTCTGAAAAATAATCAACATGAAGATGTTTGTCCCTGCTTATCAATCTCAGGTCTCTTGTTAATACTGAAGCAAAACCGGTTGGATTAGAAATATTGTTGTATTTTTGATTATCTAAATTCTCACGGAGAAATGTCTCCATCTTTAAAGCAATATCCGGAAAAATATAAGCATTATTTAATTCTGATATCAGTTTATCAATCACCTGCAATTTATCATCATTTGTCAGTTCATTTTCTTGTGAATAAATATAAGCGGTAAAAAAAGAGGAAATAATAAATATTGCTATTAAAAAAATAATAATCTTATTGCTTTTCATAAAACCATCCATAAAATAGTTAAATCGTGCATTTTTCAAAAAAACATTGAATTTAAAATCTTTTTGATTAAACCAAAGTTCCTTAAAAACAGTGAAAATTCAACAATTTTAAATAAAATTTATGACTTAACTTTTGCTCAAAAATAGATTATTTTAGTAAATTATATTGAAAATTAAATATTTAAATGAAGAGACAGATTTCTAATGATAAGTTAAGGAATATTGCAATAATTGCGCATGTAGACCATGGAAAGACCACATTGGTAGACCACATGTTCAGGCAGAGCGGTATTTTCAGGGCGAACCAGGAAGTTGAAGAACGTGTTATGGACAGCATGGACCTGGAGCGTGAACGCGGTATAACTATTGCCGCAAAAAATTGTTCGGTTTTCTGGCATGATGTTAAGATTAATATACTTGATACTCCCGGTCATGCTGATTTTGGCGGCGAAGTTGAACGTGCATTAATGATGGTTGACGGAGCTATTCTTCTTGTTGATGCGTCCGAAGGTCCGCTGCCGCAGACCAGATTTGTTTTGAAGAAAGCACTTGAGTCAAAAAAGAAAATTATTGTTGTCATAAATAAAATTGACAGGAAAGATGCCCGTCCCAAAGAAGTGCTGGATGAAATATACGGTTTATTTATGGACCTTGATGCAACGGTAGAGCAGATAGATTTTCCCGTACTGTATGCAATTGGCAGGAAAGGTATTGTACAGCATTCGGCAGATGAAAAAGGCACAGACCTTCAGCCATTGTTTGAGGAGATTATTAAATCAATTCCTGCTCCTTCATATGACCCTGGTGAGCCATTCCAGATGCTTGTTGCAGACCTTGATTATTCTGATTATATAGGGCGTCTTGCAATCGGGAAAATTGCCAACGGTACTACAAGTTTCAATGATGAACTAGCCTGCATAAATGAAGATGGCAGTCTCATCCCACTCAGAATATCAAAGCTCCAGGTTTATGAAGGCATAAAGCTTAAAGAAGTAAAGCAGGCAGACCCGGGTGATATAATTATACTTGCAGGGATTGAAGATGTTCATATCGGTGATACAATATGCAATAAAAATGCTCCCAAAGCATTAAAGAGAATTGCTGTCGATGAACCGACCATATCAATGACATTTTCAATTAACACATCACCATTTTCAGGCAGGGAAGGTAAATATGTGCAATCGGCAAAGCTGAAAGAAAGATTGTTCAAAGAAACACTGCGGAATGTTGCGTTAAGAATTGAAGAAGGCGAAACACCGGATGTATTTATTGTAAAAGGCAGAGGCGAGTTCCAGATGGCAATATTGATAGAAACAATGCGCAGGGAAGGTTACGAGCTAAGCGTAGGCAGGCCTCATGTTATTTACAAAGAAAAAGACGCGAAAAAGCTTGAGCCAATAGAACATCTTTTTATAGATTGTGAAGAAAGCTTTGTAGGAATAGTAACTGATAAGCTTTCTCAGCGGAAGGGAAGAATGATTAATCTTGTTAATCACGGTACCGGCAGGGTACGCCTAGAATTTACAATACCTTCACGCGGACTTATAGGTTACAGAAATGAATTTCTCACAGATACAAAAGGTACGGGTATAATGAACTCATACCTGCAGGGATATGAAATATTCAGAGGTGAGTTTCCGTTAAGATTAACAGGTTCCCTTGTTTCTGACAGAGAGGGAATGACAACCGGGTATGCATTGTTCAATTTAGAGCCCAGGGGTATTCTGTTTTCAACCCCGGGAGAGCCGGTTTATGAAGGAATGATAGTGGGTGAGCATAACAGGGATAATGACCTGAATGTAAATGCAACAAAGCCCAAAAAGCTGTCAAATATGCGTGCTTCAAGCAAAGATGAAGGAATTATATTAACACCTGTAACTCCGATGACGCTTGAAAAAGCGATTGAGTTTATTAATGAAGACGAATTAGTCGAAATTACTCCTAAGAGCATCAGGTTAAGGAAATCAATTCTTTCCGCGCATAAAAGATTTTCAGGTAAAGAATAATTAAAGAATCATTTAAAGAAAGGTTTCACAAAATGAAATTCAGTGACATCAAATACGAAAGACCCGATATAAAAGCAACTGAAGAAAAATTTAATGCTTTGCTTTCAAAATTTGAAAATGCTTCTACGTTCGAAGAACAGGATGAAGCGATGAAAGAAATAAATAATCTCAGGGTAGAATTTCAAACCAATGCAACTGTTGCAAGCATCAGGTATTCAATTGAAACTACCAACAAGTATAATGAGGAAGAACAGTATTTCTTTGATTTGAATAATCCTGTTTATGAAGGATTAATTACAGGTTATTACAAAGCTATTATTAAATCCAAATTCAGAAATCAACTTGAAGAAAAATGGGGCAAACAGCTTTTTGCCCATGCTGATTTGACAATTAAAACATTCAGTCCTGAAATAGTGGAAGATCTCAAGCTTGAAAATAAGCTGAGAACAGATTACTCTAAGCTGCTTGCTTCAGCTAAAATAATGTTTGAAGGCGAAGAGAGAAATCTTTCCGGCTTAAATCCTTTCCTTGAGTCACCGGACAGGGATGTAAGAAAACGTGCAAATGAAGCCAAATGGAATTTCTTTTCTGAAAATGAAGAAAAGTTTGATAAAATATATGATGACCTTGTAAAGCTACGTGATAAAATGGCAAAGAAGCTTGGTTACAAAAATTTTGTTGATATGGGTTATGCAAGAATGGGAAGAACAGATTATAATCCTGAAATGGTTGCAGCATTCCGGAAACAGGTTCTGGACTACATTGTGCCGTTAACCTTGAAGCTTAAGCAAAAGCAAAAAGAGCGTCTTGGATTGGATTCATTTAAATATTATGACCAGCCGATAGATTTTACCGATGGCAATGCAAAACCGCACGGCAAGCCCGAATGGATAGTTTCAAATGCCAAAAAAATGTATGAAGAGCTTTCTCCTGAAACAGGCGAGTTCTTTAATTTCATGGTTGAAAATGAAATGATGGACCTTGTTACAAAACAGGGAAAAGATACAGGCGGTTATTGTACGTTTATTGAAAAATATAAGAGTCCTTTTATATTTTCTAATTTCAACGGAACAGCAGGCGATATTGAAGTTCTGACACATGAAGCAGGACATGCATTCCAGGCATTCAGAAGCAGGTTCTTTGATATACCGGAATATTACTTCCCGACATCCGAAGCATGCGAGATACACTCAATGAGCATGGAATATCTTACCTGGCCGTGGATGGAGAATTTCTTCCTTGAAGAAACAGATAAGTTCAAATATTCTCATTTAAAAGGTTCAATGGTATTTGTTCCTTATGGTGTTACTGTTGATGAGTTCCAGCATTTTGTATATGAAAATCCTGATGCTACACCTCAGGAAAGAAAACAGGCTTGGCTTGATATCGAAAAGAAATATTTGCCGTATTTTGATTATGAAGATAACGAATTTTTAAATAAAGGCGGCAGATGGCAGCAGCAAAGACATATTTATATGCAGCCTTTCTATTACATTGATTATTGCCTCGCTCAGATTTGTGCATTCCAGTTTTGGAAAAAATCATTGGAAGACAGGGGAAATGCATTAAGTGATTATGTAAGATTGTGCAATGCAGGCGGAAGCCAGTCATTTCTTAATTTGGTAGAACTTGCTAACCTTGAATCTCCATTCAAGGAAGGAAGTATTAAACCGATAGTTAAAGAAATCGAGAAATGGCTTGATACTGTGAAACTGAACGGAAACTAAGTTAGAGTGTGTTGAGTGTATAGAGTGCGTTGAGTGTATAGAGTGTGTTGAGTGTGTTGAGTGTGTTGAGTGTGTTGAGTGTATAGAGTATTTAGAGTTTTTAGAGTGTGTTGAGTGTGTTGAGTGTATGGAGTGCGTTAACCCTACCTGTTGCAGACAGACGTGTTAACGCATTTCTCTTTACCAATCTGCCTTGGCAGAGAAATTTGGTAAGGAATGTTATTGAAACCACAAAAGGGTAACATTATTTAAGGATAAAATCTCATGGATGAAAAAGCAGAGCATAAAGCAAAAAAACGCGGAGTAGATAAAATAAAAAGGCATATTTTTCTGTGTTCCGACCAGACAAAGCCTAAATGCTGCACTTTGGAACAAGGGCTTGAATCATGGAATTATTTGAAGAACAGGCTCGAAGAGCTTAACCTGACAGGCAATGGCGGTATATACAGAACAAAAGCTAATTGCCTCAGGATTTGTACAAGCGGTCCTATCGCTGTTGTATACCCTGAAGGTGTCTGGTATCATTCATGTAATCCCGAAGTACTTGAGAAAATTATTCAGCAGCATCTGATAAATGGAAATCCCGTAAAAGAATTTATGATATTTGGTGATGATTATAAAACAGAGACTGAAGAAAATGTAAGAAACAGCGAAGAAGATGTAATAAAAGATACATTTATAGTACTGACAAATAATTTCGAACTGCAGGAAGAAAAGTTTATATCTGATAAGCTTGAACACCACGACCCATACATACTTGATGAAATAAAAAAAATATTAACTCAGAAGATAAAGGATCTAATGAGTTCAAACCTCGAGAAGCTTCAGCAAATTTTATACAGGATTGATGTTGACCAGGGAAAGGTACATGATATATTTATGATGGAAAATCCGGAAGAGATACCTTCAAGCTTAGCCGATATAATTATAGAACGTCAGCTTGCAAAGGTAAGAACAAGACATCAATATAAGAAACAATTAGCATCCTTCGACCCCGCTCAGGACGAGAATAGTAAATAGCAGATAGCCGCTAATAAATTGCGAGCCCGGATAAATACTGTATTTTTTATGCAATATAGGGAAAATCACGAGATTGCAATTTTTCACCTCTTTAACATGTTTACAACTGTCACACTCATTGATTATTTTTGTCTAAAAGAATAAAGATGATGATAAACCCGTTTTCGGAAAAATACACTACTGATAAAACAGATGAGAATCTGATACAGGAAGCTGTACTAGGGGACAGGGACTCCCTGGAATCGCTTGTAAGACGCCACCAGGACTGGATTTACAACATTGCCCTTAGAATGGTGTTTAATCCTGATGAAGCGGCAGATATCACACAGGAAGTCCTGATTAAAATAATAACAAAGCTTTCTTCATTTCAGGGAAGGAGCAGTTTCAGGACGTGGGCATACAGAATAGTTGTAAATCATGTGCTTAACATGAAAAAAAGCCGCGGTGAGCAAATGCACAGGTCCAATTTTGCTGATTATGGCAGAGCAATAGATAACACGCCTGATTTTGATTTGCCTGACCCCAATAGTTACTCTGTTGACATGAAAATATTAGTTGATGAAGTTAAAGTAAGCTGTATGTTTGGAATGCTGTTATGTATGGATAGGGAACAAAGGATAATTTACATCCTTGGAGGTATTATGGGCGTAACAGATAAGATAGGCAGTGAGCTCATGCAGATATCGAAAGATAATTTCAGGAAAAAGTTATCGAGAGCAAGAAGAGACCTGTATAACTTTATGAATAACAAGTGCGGTTTAATTGATGAAAGAAATCCCTGCCGCTGTACAAAGAAAACAAAAGTATTAATCGATAGCGGTTATGTAAACCCCGGTAACCTGAAGTTTAACAGAAACTATTATTATAATGTTGAAAATGCAGCAGGTGAAAAATTAAAAGTATTAAATAATTATTTGGATACTATGTGTCAGGCAAAATTTTCAGAGCATCCGTTCCAGAAATCACCTGATTTTGTTTTGGAATTAAAGAAAATGATAAACAGCAGTGATTTTAAAGATATTTTCAACCTGCATTAATAAAATTTGATTAACTTAGAATACTAAGAATAATGATAAAGTTAGTATTGAATAATACATCGTAAGTTTTTATTTAACAATTAAAAATAATATTTATGAATAAAATATTAATCACTTTTGTATTCATCTTATTCTCTCTCCCGATATACTCAACAATCAGAAACGTTCCGGGTTCATACTCAACAATACAGGCGGCAATTAACGCTTCGGTAAATGGTGATACTGTACTTGTAGAACAGGGGACATATATGGAAAACATCAATTTCCGCGGAAAGAAAATTGTTGTAACAAGCAGGTATTATATCAGCAATAATCCCGCAATAATTGAAAACACTGTTATAAACGGCAGTACACCAGTACAGCCGGATAGCGCAAGCTGTGTTATAATCAGTTCGGGTGAAGATACAACTACGGTATTACAGGGTTTTACGCTGATTGGCGGAAAGGGAACAAAATGGCAGGATGAACATGGTGCAGGCAGATATACTGAAGGCGGCGGTATTTTAATTGCTTATTCATCTCCCATTATACAAAACAATATTATTAAATTTAACGAAGCAGTTATTACAGGCAGTGGTGTTACAAGTGCAGGCGGCGGAGGGATAAGATTAGGTGACGGCAATCCCAGGATTTTGAACAATGTTATAATGTTTAATAAAGGGCTTTATGGTGCGGGGATAGTAGTAAATTATTCCGGTGTCATAATCAAAAATAATTTGATATACGGTAATTTTGGTTCAACAAGTTACGGCTCAGGTGCCGGTATATGGATAAATAATAATCTTGGTGCTGCACCAAAAATTATTGAGAACAATACAATTGCCAATAATTCAGCGAGTGCAGGAACAGGCGGGGTTAATATGTTTTCAGGCACAAACAATGTGATATTAAGGAATAACATAATCTGGGGAAACATACCTTCAGCACAGATATTGGGGGGAAGTCCATCTGTGGTTTACTGTGATGTTCAGGGCGGATACTCCGGTGCGGGAAATATGGATGTTAATCCCATGTTTGCAGATACAAATTATATTTTATCCGCTAATTCACCGTGTGTTGATAAAGGTGATTCAAGTACTGTTTATAATGACCGTGCAGACAGCTTAAATCCCACGCTTGCCCGTTACCCTTCAAGAGGAACAATACGAAATGACATGGGTGCTTATGGCGGACCAAAAGCCGGGATATTTTCTTATTCTTTAATTGGTGTAAAACCAAATCAAAAGGAAATTCCTTCAACTTATAAATTAAACCAGAATTATCCCAATCCCTTCAATCCATCAACTGTAATAACATACAATTTACCGAAGGCGGCAAATGTCAAAATAACAGTATTTGATGTAACAGGGAAAGAAATAACACGGCTTGTTGATTCATATATTCAGGCAGGAGAGCATGAAATAGTGTTTAATGCAAATAATTATGCCAGCGGAATTTATTTTTACAGGTTAGAATCGTTGGAATTTTCCGACATAAAAAAGATGTTATTGATTAAGTAAGGGAATTAACTTACTAACCGGGCATACCATTGGACTAGGGCAGTTAGTCCCGGATTATTCCGGGGCTAATCTGATGGATGTCTGGTTTAGTATTTTTATTTGATTCTTTAAATACCTGTTTTTACATACCAAAAAAACCTAAATTCAGGAATGATGTTAAAGCAATCCATACAAGCCATAAGCCAAATACTACGGGCATTGTTTTGCTGCTTTTTAAGTCGGAAACTTTTGCCAAACCTATTCCAAGCACAATAAGATACCACATTGTAAATAAATCTAAATGCGACAAAATTTTAAACAATGAATTTTCAGCCATCTCTGGTGTAACAATCATTCCCAGCCCCACGTTAGCTCTTATATTTCCGGTTATTATTGCCAGAACAGTATTTATGATGGTCTGCAGTGCTTCTATAATGCTTGCTAAGCCAAGCACGCAGACAGTCAGCATGTAAGTAGCAGTACCTTTGAATCCTTTCAGAACCCCCCAGAAAATAAGTGATCTTAAAAACAGGAATGCAATAATAGAGAATATTGCACCTACGCCTGCAAAAATAATGAACAATGGGCTTTTGGGATTCATCATCTTTTCCATACCTTCCATTTGCTCGTTCATTTGTTCCCTGCTCATCTTACCGTCTTTTACTGCGGCTTCCAATCTTTCTTTTGCGGCGTTTACCTGTTTTGTTCTTATTTCAGAATACAATTCTTCATCATGAGTTACCATATAGCTTGCAAATAAAGAAAGAACCAAAAGGATAATTGTTGGAAGCAGCCAGTAATTCCTTTTTGATGAAGCTTTGACTTCTTCAAAAGTATCTCCCGGTTCGGTAATGACACCTGTCATTGCGTCAGAAACGGGCAGATCTTCTTTTACATCCTCCGGTTCAAACGGTTGTTCAACGGGAGGATTTTGTTGATTAAGATCATTATCGTTGTTGTTATCCATGACGTTTAGATTAAGTTTTTAAATTCATCTTCGAATTTATAAAATCCTTTTTTATCATAAATGAACTCTGCAGCTAAGAGTGCACCTTCAGCAAAGCCGCGGCGTGATTTAGCCGTGTGCTCAAGTATTATTGAGTCGGAGACACCATCAATAATTACCTTATGCTTTCCCACAGCTTTTCCAACACGCAGTGATGAAATATCTATAAGCTCGGGAGATGCTGTTTCAACTGCACCGTTTTTATTTATACCTGTTTTTCTATCCAGGCTTTTTATGATTATCTCTGCTGCTTTTAATGCAGTTGCGCTTGGCCTGTCAAGTTTCTGGTTATGGTGTATTTCTTCAATGGCAATATCGTAATCGGAGAATTTATTCAAAATACAAACTGCATTGTTAATCATGCTTAAAAACAAGTTAACACCGATAGAGAAGTTGCCGGCATAGATAAACCCGGTATCATATTTCTCTATTATGCTTTTTAAAATCCTTATCTTATCATACCACCCTGTAGTACCGCAAACGATATTGATGCCTTTTGAAGCAAGAAACTCCAAATTATTATAAACTGTAGTAGGAGTTGAAAATTCGATTGCTACATCGGGAATCACATCAAGGTTGTTCTGGACAGGATTTTTAATATCATACCTGCCGACCAATTCAAATTTATTAGGATCCATTAAGGATTCTATTTCTTTTCCCATTTTGCCGTAACCGACAATTGCGAGTTTAATCATAATTTTATTTTTTTGAATTTATTAACTGCTGATATTGATTTTTTTCGTATAATTCCAAATCCATTGAATTGTTTTCAAAAAACTCTCTGTGCAAACATTTTAAGGAACTCTCCAGCTTCCCTGCTTCAAGCAGTAATGTAAAGCTGTGGCTGTTAAATCCAAATACAACTGACTCAGCTTTAACTTCTGGTAGAGAGCAGAAAATCCTCTGTTCCAGGTCGGTTATTGAATATAAATTAGACCCGACTAATGTTATTAACACTTTATCTTTTATAATCAGGAATTCCGATATTTCTTCCATCTCATTCTTCAAATCATCATAATGAATCTTTGTGTAATTGTTTTCAGCAATAACAACAATTATAGCATTATTTGATGATACCAGTATATCAATCTGTGGTTTATGCTTGCTTAAAATATTCAGGAACATCTCCCAGAACATATACTGGTTCAATGATTCTTTCGGCTTAAGCCGGAGTACAATAATATTTTTCTTGTATGTAACGGATTTTATTAAACCGGGAAAATTTAAGCTTGAGTTTACAATCGTTCCGTTTGATGAAGTATTTTTTGAATTCAGCACTCTGATTGGAATATTCTTTTTATAAGCAGGGAGAATGGAGTTCTTATGCAATACCTTTGCACCAAAATTAGAAAGTTCTTCCATCTCCTGGAATGATATTTCTGAAAGCTTTAATGTATTATCAATGATATTAGGGTCAGCAGTTAATACTCCGTCAACATCCGTCCATATTTGTATCTCATCTGCGTTAATCATCGCTCCGTATATAGCCGCAGAAAAATCAGAGCTTTCCCTGCCCATTGTAGTTGATATTCCATCTATCGTGCTTGCAATAAATCCCTGTGCCAGTACAGTTTTTTCCTCATTTAAAAGGGGTAATATATATTTGTTGGTATTTTCCAGTGTCAGCTCAAAATCAGGATATGCTCTCGAATATTCATTATCGGTTTTAATTATATCACGTGAGTCGATAAGCTCAACACATATTCCGTCATTTTTCATAGCATAAAAAATTACAGTCGAAGACATCAATTCGCCAAATACGCGGAATGAATCAAGAGTCCTTAGAGTCAATTCACGGATAATGGCAAGCCCGGAGATTATTTCCTCAATTTGCCTGTGATAGTTAAGGATTTTCTCCGTAGCTTCTGCTTTTAATTCACTGTTTGAAACAAGCTCATCTATAATTTTATAATGCCTGTTAATAAGAGTGTTGAGAATTTCCTTTGCTTCCTCAACCTTTTGCTCGGATGAGAGATGTGCAATTTGCTCAAGTGAGTTTGTACCTTTTGCAAGGGCAGATACAACTACAATTTTACCTGTTGGCGGCTGCTTAACAATATTGATTACATTCCTTATTGCCTCACTATCCTGAACGGACGTGCCGCCGAATTTCATTACTATTTTTGGTGGACTACTCAAAAATTATTCCTTGTATAGTTTATGTTCAAAAATATATTTTTCTACAGGTTCAGGCACTAAATATTTTATAGATTTATTCTCACTTATCTTATGCCTGATATCTGTCGATGAAATACCGATATCAGGAGCAGGTATCAAAGTCGATTTTCTGTCAAATTCATGTTTTACATCGTGAATCAGGTAACCCGGTCTGTTTAATACAAGCACTTGTGAAAGCAAGAACAATTTCCCGGGGTCTTTCCATGTGTGAAGCTCTACAAGATTATCCATCCCGATTATTAGATATAATGCAACCCGGTTATTTATGTATCTTTGCCGTAATTCCATTAATGTATCAACAGTATATGATTTCTCGGATGTACTTTTATTTATTTCAATATCACAGTATTCAAAATAAGGGTTGCTTTCGATTGCCAGCTTTATCATATTCACCCTGTGTTCTGCATCTGCAAGACCGCTTACCTGCTTATGCGGCGGATTAGCATAAGGGATGAACAGAACCTTATCAAGATGCATTTGCTGCCTGACATCTTCTGCTATTATTAAATGAGCTAAATGTACAGGATTAAATGCGCCTCCAAATACTCCGTATCTTTTCAAGCTTAAAGCACCTCTTCGTAAATTTTTTCGATTTTTCTTACCATATCTTTTTCATCATACTGTAAAACCGCTTCATAAGCATTAGCCGCCAATTTATCCCTGATATCTTTATTATGATACAATACAGAAACTCTCTGGAATAACTCATCCATTTCAAATGGATTAACAAGGAATGCTGAATAATTATTTTTTACTATTTCCAGGTGATTTGGTATATTGCTGCAAATGACAGGCAGGCGTGATGCCATTGCCTCAAGTAAAACATACGGTAAACCTTCCCATAATGATGGAAGTATAAAAATATCAAAGATAGAGTAAAAATCTTTTTTATCCTCACGCTCACCGGTAAAAATAACAACATCTTTCAGGTTTGCTTCCATTGCATATTCTTTCATTTCTTTAAAGCACTTACCGTCACCTACAAGTACAAACTTCATTTCAGGACAGTTCCTTGAAAGATAATATGCTGCCTGTATTAACAATTTCTGATTCTTCTGAATATCAAACCTTGAAATGTTTCCAATAATAAAATTATTTTCATTAAGTCCCAGCTCATTCATAAGCTTTTGATTTTTTCCTTCATACTTGTAATCAGGAATATTAATACCGTTTTGAATAACAACAGTTTTTGCACTGTCAGCAATTCTGTTTTCAAAAGCAACCTTCATATCCGTCAAAGAAACGCAAATTGTCATATCTGTGAATTGAACAAGGTATTGTTCAATTGTCTTTGAAATATTCTTAATCCAGAACCTATTATTGATATAGTGAATTCCATGGATTGTATGAACCGACTTCAATTCGCGGTGATGCTTTTTGAGAAGACGCCCGTAAAATCCTGCTACGCCGCCATGGGAGTGGACTATATCAAATCTTTTGATATCATATAAATGTTCAAGATGGCGGAAATGCCTTTGCCTTAAAACTTTAGGCATTTTAATAGGATAAAATTTAATACAGCTTTCCTTAACAGCTTTTTCGAATTTGCCGCCGCCTTCTGCTGCTACTGCCACATCATATTTCTCTTTATCTAATCCTTTGATTATCGATAAAATGTTTGTTTGTCCGCCGCCTAAAAAGCCACCGTCTATTATTTCCAGAACTTTAATTTTATCCAATGTTTTAAGTATTTTATTGAAAAGTATGGTATTATAATAAAATATTTAATTTGTAGTAAGACATAACGAAAGTACCCTAAAAGTTCGGGAGTTGTGTGTTCAGAGAGTTATGAGTTTGGGAGTTGCGTCCTGTAAGTGCCTCTCAGGAGTGTTATATAACTACAGAATAAATAATAATCAAAAACAGTGGCAGTATTAGTATGATTTCTAATCTCAATTCATCATTTTTAATTCTTCATTCTTAATTGATAATACTCAAACGGTTTTATTCCAACTATTCTGGAATAAAAATAGGAGAATGAATTAATAAATTTATTTAACTTTCCTTCATTATTAACGATTTTGGAGGTCATATATTTAATTAACTCATTTTCGTTTACCTCCTTATTTGTTTTCAAAGCTTTTCTCTTTCTCAATACGGTTGGTATATGAAAGTAAAACCATAGATATGCTTTTATTAAACCGGTAAATGAATATTTTGATGAAAATATTGAAAGAAATAACTTGGCTGTTTTAATAAATGTAATATACGGGCAGACTTTTATTATGAATGGGATACTGAAGAAAGTATACAAATTAAGAAGACGGTTTCTTTCCTGATAGAAAGTTCTTTGTGCATTTGAAGAATTGCCGCCTCCGCCATAATGATGAACTATAGAATCCTTAACAAACTTTACTTTCATACCTGTAAAACGGGCTTTTAAACCAAGCCATAAATCTTCGCTGTAATAAAAATAATCGCTATCAAAGGGAATTCCTATCTCACTTTTGCGGAAAATCATCGAGCATCCGTTTGGATAAAACACATCATTAATATTTGGAAATATATTCATAACATTATACATCATGTAGCTTACTGAGCCGTTTGTTTCGAAATATTTCTTATCAATTCCTTCAGTAATTACAAATGACGATGCAATTGTATTTTTTTCATTAACTGCATTAACCAATTTTGCGAGCCATTCTTTTTCAACCTTAGTATCATTATTAAGAAGAACTACAAGGTCGTTCCTGCAGTATTTAACTGCTTCATTATTGCCGCCTGCAAAACCTAAATTTTCGGAAGATTCAACTATTTTAACTCTTGTATCAGCAAAGTTCTCAGTCACATATTTAATACTCTCATCAGTTGAGTTATTATCAAAAAGAATAATTTCAAATTCATCGTATGATTGTGATAATACAGAAGTTAGGCAATCTTTCAAAAACCTTTTTCCGTTAAAATTTAAAATTATTATTGATACTGATTTACTCATTTTGTAAACAATCCTTTTATATAAGCTGCAGGTACTGTAATCCGTTTTTGAATGCTATTACGTTTTCGTATCTGGAAAATATATAACCCTATACCTCTGAAATATCCTCTTAAAGCTCGTAAAAAAATTGTAAAAGAATGGAAACGTATAAATGAGTAATATCTATTCATTCTTGCAATGAAAAAAAGCGGCTGATACAATATATAAAGTGATAATGGATAATTCTTTGCTCTCATTATAATAAGGTTTCGTTCACACATTTCGGTCTGGAATCCATGCGTAGCAACAGAGCTGGTGCCGCCGCGTTTATGGTAGCATACAGCTTTCGGCTGATAAAAACATTTCAGACCAAACAATTGCATGCGGAAGCTGAAATCAATATCTTCATAATAAGCAAAAAAATCTTCATCAAAAAACCCGGCTTTATCAAAAACTTCTTTCCTGTAAAAAGCTGCTCCTGCACATGCTCCGAATATATATTCGGGCTTATCATACTGACCTGAATCCTTTTCACCATGACCCCGTGCAAATGGTGAGCCGCCATGTGCCTTGATAAAATCACCACAGTCATCAATAATATTACGGTCGTAATAATTTAACATTTTAACTGCAACTGATGAGACATCTTCATGTAATTTAAATGTTTTTATTCCCTTTTCAAGGAAGTCCGGTGCTAGCTCTATATCATTATTTAAAAGTAAAATGTATTCCGGTTTCAGAATATATATTGAATCTTTAATTCCTTCATTCACAGCTTTCGCAAATCCGAAATTGTATTTTAATGGAATAATATGAGTGTCAGGAATAGTTTGCATAGTATAACTTATCGAATCATCAGTTGAGCCATTATCAACCAATACCAATTTCCAGTCTTTATAAGACTGGTTAAGCAGGGACGGGTAGCATGTTTTAAGATGCTCCAGTCCGTTATAATTAGGTATTACTATACTTATCATCTAAACAAGTTGTATATATATTTAGCTGTAACTTTTTTATTCCGTTGTATTTTGAACCTTTTTGGTATTTGAAATACTATTTTAATTATTCCGGAAAGATAGCCTGATAATGCAGCAAATAATGTTTTAATACCATAATTTTTGTAAAGTAAAAAAAACTTCCTTGTCCTGGCTAAAAAAAATAACGGTTGATAATAAAGATACAGCCGGAAGGGATAATTCTTAATTCTCAGCCAGATAACGTTTCTTTCATTCATTTTTACCTGAAAGTTAAGAGTGCTTATTTTACTTCCTCCGCGTTTATGATAACAAATAATATTTGGCTCATAATAGCACTTTAATCCTGCAAGCTGGGCACGGAAGCTCAAATCAATATCTTCAAGGTATGCAAAAAAATCCTCATCAAAGTACCCGGCTTTCTCAAACACATTCTTTCTGTAAAAAGCTGCTCCTGCACATGCTCCGAATATATATTCGGGCTTATTATATTGACCATTATCCTTTTGTCCGTTACCTCTTGGATAAGGAGTTCCGCCTTTTTTTGTTATGAAGTTTCCTGTGTCATCTATTATATCTCTTGTAAAAAAGTTCATCATCTTAACTGCCACTATATCGGCATCCGGCACATTTTGCAGAGTGTTTAAAGCTTTTTCGAAAAATGCAGTTTCAAGTTCAATGTCATTATTTAATAATAATATGTAATCGGTATTTAATTTATTAATTGCATATTTTACACCTGCATTTACAGCTTTTGCAAATCCGGTATTATGATTTAATTCAATTATTTCAATTTCAGGATAATTGTTTTTGGTAAAATCGGTTGAGCCATCACCGGAGCCATTATCAACTAATACAACTTTATAATTACTAAAAGTCTGCTTACGAATAGAATTAAAACAGGTCTCAAGGTGAACCAGGCCATTGTAATTTGGAATAATTACAGATAAAAAAGTATTATTCAATATTTTTTTTTAAAATTGATTAATCATGATTTCAATAAAACTTCCAGCTCATTTACACTTTTATCCCAATTAAAAATTTCTCTGACACTTCTTGAACCTGCTTCGGATATTTTTTGAAGCTCTTTTTCATTTTCCAGTAAATAGCAAACTCCATCAAAAAGCTCATTTTTCTTTAAAGGATTTGCAAGAATACCTGTTTCTTTATTTTTTATATAGTAAGGAATTTCTGCAGATGCATTAGCAACAACAGCGCATTTGCAAGCCATAGCTTCAACAGGAGTAGTCGGGCATCCTTCAAATAAAGTCGGATAAATATAAATATCAGAATTGCAATATAACTCTTTAATTTTCACATCATCAGGATTCTCATAAAATTCTACAAAACCGGGTATTTCATGAAAGCGTTGTATACCAAATCCCTTTACAATAATATCAGGATATTTTTGCTTTACCATCTTTACAGTATCAATAGCTGCAATTGCATTTTTATTTTCTAAAAGATGGTCTAAAAACAATAATGTTTTATTTTTATTATTGTATGTTTTATTTTTATTTTCAAAAAAATCGAAATTAACTCCGTACCTTATTACTTTTGAATCAACTCCGAATTTCTCTTTAAAGAAATATTGCAGATGTTTGGCGATTACTATTCTGTTTAATGGAAGTGTGTAGCTTTTGTCAACAAGCTTAACATTTGAGTTCCATATTTCGTAATCCTGAATCAGGTAAAATTTTTTTCCCTTTGATTTTGCAAGTTTATTTACATAGTGAGAAGATACCCAAGAAGTAGCAATTATGGCATCTGCATTATCTACGAAAAAATTATTTATTGCCGATACAGCTTTAATTTTAAAACAATAGGGGAAAATATGCTTTGGCATATAGGGTTTACCCCAAAACTGCTTTATTAAAAAATTGACCTGGTGTTTAAAGACATTAAATTTTATAGATGGCTTAAAGGGATTAAAAGGTATTACAGGTGTGTATAGAGTAACTTCATGTCCCTTATTGGTTAACCTGTTTGCGAAATCAAAAATAACCCTGATTCCTCCACTGCGTACAATTTCAGGAACTATAAAATTAATCTTCATCAGCCTCGCTAATCCTTTTTTTAATAAAAATTTTAAATAGTGGAATTTTCGCTAAAAACTTAAGCAGCAACAACTTATCCCTGTTCGAAAAATATTTGCTTTTAATCATTAGAAATAAGTAAAATGCTGAGTAAACGCTTATAATTATTATCAAAAATGTTATTGAATACACCCTGGTACCAATAACATTTACCCGGTTTAAAATGAAATATATGCCATAGCAAAACAATGCACTAATAATTGATAAAAGGAAAGGTCTGAATAATATATCTTTTATTACCTTGAAAGCATTTGCATTAAAAAAAGAATTGGATTTGAAAAATGTATATGTTGATGATCCAAGAACAGATAATGCACATCCGATTGCAGCACCAAAAATCCCGTAATTTTTTATGAGAAAATAGCTTAAAAAAATATTTACAGAAAGAAATATTAATCCTTCATACATTTGATATTTCGGCTTTCCTGTGTTAGGAATAATGGAATTTCCTGGAACAGAAAACATAAAGTTAACCAGATAACCTGCAGCAAGTATTCTTAAAATTAAAGCTGATATATCGTAACCTTCTCCCATCCATGAAAACAAAATAAGCTCCGAAAAAAAGATAAGGAAAACAAAAATTGGAATTGATGCCGTATTTATGTACTTAGCGGTATCCAGGTATAGCTGCTTTAATTTATCTGTTTCATTTTTGGCACTAAGCTCTGCGGCAACAGGGGCAATGGGAGCAATAAACTGCAAAGGCATTAACCTGCCGTATCCTGCGGATTTATTTCCAATATTGTAAAATGTAACATTAGATAAATTTGTAAATATACCTAACAAAAATTCATCATATTTTTCAGATGCAAAAGTTGCAAGACGGGAAATCTGCATTTGTACACCGAAACTGCCCATTAATTTAAGTTTTTTTACTGTAAAATAACCCGGGTGAACTTTTAATTCGGGTAGTATCTTTTTTGCTATTGTTATGGTAATTATTATACTTAAAACCGATGTTGCTAATTGTGTTATCATGATACTCAGCAAGCCATATCCTGAATACATCAAAATTAATATTGCAGTAAAGTATAAACAATTAACAATAAAGCTTGCTATTGCACCCAGATACATTTTCTGCAAACCGATAATTACAGAATTAAATATCGTAAATGTGCTCGAAAGAAAAAAAATTATTAACCCGAAAGATAATGCATTGCGTCCTAAAGAAATTTTTTCAGGAGGGATATTTATTATTGATATTATTTTATCTGAAAAAATATAAGCAATACCTGCAACGACCAAAGAGAAAATAAAATAAAATAAAAATCCGGTATTAATAACAGCCAGTAAAGACTCTTTTTCTTTTTTATGATAATATTCTGATATGAATTTAACAAATGAAGAGGATAGGCTGATATCAAGCAGTCCAAATGAGCCCAGGAAACCCAAAACCAATACATAAATACCGAAATCTACTTTTCCAATCTTATAAATTATTAAAGGAGTTAAAATTAAAGGTGAAAGAAAAGCTATTGCCTGTGAAAGCAAGTGAAAAAAAGTATTTTTTATTATCTTATCTGTAAGAGACAATCCGCATTTTATTTAGTTGCTGAAACAAATAACAGCCGCAATGCCAGTATAGGCACTAATATTATGGCTTTAAATCCAAAATTGTTTCTATAATACCTGTAAATATCTTCATACATTATAGCTCTTATTTTCATATCTGCTTTTTTAGTTGAATGGCTTCCGTAATGTATAATTTCCGCTTCGTGGTAAAAATATATTTTATAACCTGTTTTCCATATCTTCTTGCAGAGGTCTACATCATTATATAATATCCTGTATGTTTCATCAAAGTAATTAATTTTCTCAAGCAGTTCTTTTCTAATCATTAGAAATGTTGTTGCAATTTGGTCAACAGGGATTGTTCTGTCATAGTTAAAATCATGCATATCATACTCTTTATTAAGATTATTCATCGATAGATAAGTATAAAATGCATTCTTAAATTCTGGAAACGTTTTGCAATTGTTCTGAACAGTACCATCAGGATTTAAAAGCCTGCAGCCAACAGCACCGCAATCAGTATTGTTATCCAGAAAAGCTATACATTTTCCGAGTGCTCCATCAAGCAATAGTGTATCACTTCCAAGCAGTAGAACATATTTGCCTTTCGAAATTTTCATTCCCTGGTTACATGCAGCGGCGTAACCGGTGTTATTCCGGTTTTCAATTAATACAATTTCATCTTTTAACGATGTAAGATATTCTTTACTGCCGTCTTGAGAACCGTTATCTACTATAATTATTTCATATTGCCGGTTGTGAATTTGGTCTGAATTACATTGACAAATCGATTCAAGGCATTTTTGTATCAAATCCCGTGTGTTCCAATTAACAATAACAATAGATAATATCATTCTAAATTATTCTAAACTAAAAAGCCACCCCGCATTATATGCGGGCTGGCTTATATATTTTATATTTTCAAACAATCATTAAGTTGGGTTTTTTGCATAGTAAAGCATAGAAGCTATCTTGTTTCTTAAGCTTTCCACTTCACGCAAATAAGAAACCTGTGCCCCTGTTTTTATTGTCTTCATTTGGTGTTTCCTGAGTGCCAGCCTGGTTGCAGTTCTTACGTAATCCTTTTGATTAATATTCACCGGCAGCCATCCGCTTTTATATCTCCTTGAAGTATAAGGTATATGATATAAATGCTCCTTTGGTATAAAGCCCTGGTTAGATTCTTCAGTCAGCTCTCTTAATATTATTTTTCCGTCATGGTAAACACCAAACTGGAACACAACAAAAATAATAATAACTGCCATAATCATAAATGCAAAACCAATCAGTGCAGTTGTTTCGAAGCTAACGGTCAGATTCCACATAAAATGCATGAACATTGCAATTGCAAGTCCGAGCGGTATTATGGTCAATTTTGTAAGCGGTCCTCTGAACTTTGCAAAACCAATAGCTGCGCCAAATACTGCTTGTGTGCAGCAATGCAATACAGCTGAAAACAGTGTTCTAATAATTATAAGTGTCAGCAGACTTGATAAAGTACTGCCGTAACTGATAAAATAAAGGAAATTTTCAGTCATGCCAAAACCAAGCCCTATAGCACCACCATATACAGCTCCATCAACAGGTCCGTCAAAATGTCTGCTCATTGCTGTTATAAGAAGAAATATGCCTTTAGTTGTTTCCTCAACCATTGGTGCAACTACAACAGCACCTGCAAGATTATTCAATGTACCGGCATCAGATTCTGTGGCAAATTGAAAAATAAATTCTGATATTCCGATACCCATAATAATACTACCGATAATACCAAAAATAACGGCACCTGTTGCACCCCAGAAAAAATTCAAAGATAAAAGCCATAAGGGCTCGCGTTCATATCTATCCATAAGCCAGATTACGAACAGATAAAAAAGCATGGGAACAACAGAAAAGAAGCCTGCCAATAAAAGATGTATAAATGGGTTCATTAATTATACTTTATAATTTACTCAAATATAAAACAACTATTTCAAATAACAAATAACAAATATCAAATAATCCTAAAGAGACTGATGAGCAGCTATTATTAAATAGTATATCGAAAAATCTTTTAATCTACCAATCTTCCTATTTCTCCAACCTTCCAACCTTCCAACCTGCATCCCCTTCACTCCTTATACTGCAAACTTTTTGCCCATATTACAAATTCTTTATCAACCGAATTCAAATCTTTTGCAAATAGTTTCTCAATAAATGTTTTTCCTGTCATATCATTGTTAAATCCATCCCTGTACAATTTGTAAAAACTTTTGAGCATTCCTTTTTCCTGCAGGTACATGCAAAAATATCTTGCTTCAGCATAGTGAAGGTCGCTATTTGCATTATAAAATGTGTTCTCGTCCATTTTGACCAGATCTTCAAGCGGTATGTATTCGTTTTTTGTGAACGATTCCTGAAGCCGCGGAAGACGCCAGTTTACGTAACCAATAATATTTTTATTGTTCAAAGAACATCTCTCATATAACGACCCAAGTCCTTCATTAAACCATGAAGGGATATCCGGGAAATCGAACCTTACCAGTGCATGTGTCATCTCGTGAACAAGCGTTCCTGTTCCGGTTGATATGTTCATTAGCATCACTCTTTGAGACGGCTTATAATAACCAAACCTGGAAAGGTCATCATCGTCAAAAAGCTTCTTTGCCCAGTTCCTGTAAGTAGCATCATCTTTAAACAGGAAAATGGTAGTGATTTCATTAGGTGATTTCTCGAAGTAATCATTGTAAAAACAGTCAATTGCTCTTACTATTGTATTCCCGACAATATTATCTGTTTCTTCGGCACTTAGGTTGCTTGCAATAATGAAGAACTGGTTCTCAAAAATTACAAATGACTTATCGAGTTTCTTATTAAGTTCATCAATTTTTGAAACAAAATCGAGGGAATCAATATTAAATATTACAGGTGAGTTATACTCTTTAACCTGCCGGCTTGAAAAACTATTTTGTCCACTGTAAGGTTTGCTATTACAGGCAAAAGATAAAAAAGTAAGTAAAATTATTATATAATACATAATTGCATGTTTACTGTAATATAAATAGTTTTTATAATAATTTATATTTATAAATAACAGTAAGGGTATTAAATTCCCCACGCTTGAAATAGAACAATCTTTTGATTAATATTGTCTCAAATAGTATAAAAACAAAGGAAATTAGTTACGGAAAAGAAAAATAAAGAAATAAATAATAAACCGGTTCAGGAAGACCCTGATACTCAAGAAGAAAACGACGAATATTTAGATGCGGAAAGCGGTAAACTGGAGGATATCTCACCCCAGGAATTAGAGCTAAGGAAGAAAGACTTCGATGCTGAAGCTGTTCCGCATATGAAATTGTTGTACAATTATGCTATGCGAATGACAGGTGATCATCTTGATGCAGATGACCTCCTGCAGGATACATATATGCGTGCTTTCAGATTTTTTCACAAATTTGAAAAGGGAACTAACTGTAAAGCATGGCTGTTCAGGATTATGAAAAATTGTTACATTAATAAATATCGTAAGAATAAAAAAGAACCGACTAAAGTCGATTATGAAGATGTCCAGAATTTTTATGATTCGATAAAAGCTGATGTTGTTGACCCCAATGATCTTGAGCACAAAGTATTTTCAAATTTATTAGACGATGATTTAATTAATGCACTTAATTCATTGCAGGATGATTATAAGACTGTTGTCATTTTATGCGACCTGGAAGGATTGAGTTATGAAGAAATAGCGGAATTTCTCGATTGCCCAATCGGCACGGTAAGAAGCAGACTGCATAGAGGTAGGAAGATTTTGCAGAAAAAATTAGTTGATTATGCAAAGTCCAGAGGTTACGAAGTTGAAACGGAAGCTTAAATAAAAATATTTTTTAACATATATAATATTCTTTTTATTGCCTATGGGTGTAACTATTACAAATGAAACCATTGATGAATATTTAACATCGCAGATAGACGGTGAGAACAGAGATATGGACACGTCAAACAAAGTTAACGAGATGCTGCAGAAAGATGCGAACCTTATGAAGAAGTACAGATCCGAAATGCTCACCAAGCAATTGTTCAGTTCAAGACTAAGCCTTCTTGAAGTACCTTCATCTACATTTATGAAAGTCACTGCTTCCATCGATGAGATGGTGTATAATGCAAAAAACCATTATATGCAGCAGATTTATCCTATACAGAACAGTGCGAATTTTTTTCAATATTTAATTTCAGTACTCGCTTCACCATTGCGTATAGGCAGAGCAGCTATACCGGCATATGCCTTCGGTATAGCTATTTTACTTATAATTGCAGGTGCAGGTATTTTAATGAATCAGCGTGATAATATTGCTTTGAACCCATATATTGCAACAGGCTCAGAAAAAAGCGTTATGGTGCAGGCAGTAAATAATTTTCATAAAGTATTAAAGGGTGATATACAGCCGCAGTTTCATTCAAGTGATGCTGATGAAGTGAAAAAATTTGTCATTAATAAAGTAAATTTCGAACCGTATATTCCCAAAGTTGAAGATTATGTTTTATCGGGTGCAGTTTGTAATGAATACGACGGCCAAAAACTCGTTCATTTAGTTTACACTTCAGGTGATGATGTGCTTTATATTTATGAAACTGCCGTTAACTCGATACATCATAAACGCCTTGAAATTCCTGAGCAGGTATCAAGTGAAATAACTAAAGACAAGTTCTATATGTGCGATAAGGTGGACCTTTATAACTGTACAATGACTTTATGGTATTCAGGTAATGTCCTGTGTGCGTCTGTTTCAACTATGCCAAAACAAAAAATGTATTCAACTTTTACAAGCTTTTATAAATAAAAAAATATTAATGAAA
This sequence comes from Ignavibacteriota bacterium, assembly GCA_003820375.1. Taxonomy (GTDB): domain Bacteria; phylum Bacteroidota; class Ignavibacteria; order Tepidaquicellales; family OLB5; genus RPQH01. Next base: position 2,372 of record RPQH01000025.1, on the reverse strand, counting down.
AGAATATTCTTTATATTAATATCCTTTTCAATCTTCTTCTATTCCTGTTCAAAAAAAGATGTAGTCAAGGATAACAGCACCACAGAAAATAAGCAGAAAACAACAAACGAAAAAAAGGTAGATAATACCATAACTACAAAAAATGCTGCTTATTACACAATAAAAGACATTGGAAGCTCCGGTAAGAAAAGTGATTTTGTTGATTTCACCTGGCAGGAAGACGGAAAAGACGTTAAGCTGTCAGATAATAAAGGGAAAGTAATATTACTTAATTTCTGGGCAACATGGTGTCCTCCATGCAGAAAAGAACTACCCTCATTATCAGCTATATCAAATGAGCTTGACAGCAAAGAATTTAAGATGATAGGAATATCAGTAGATGAAAATCCGGAAGCCCTGAAAAGCTTTTTGAAATCAAATACTTTATCTTATACAATGCTTCATGAAAATGGAGTTTTGCTTGAAAAGTATATGACAATTGCAGGTGGTACTGAAAATGTAATTCCCCAATCATTTATCATAGATAAAAACGGGAAAGTTGTTGAGTATATAATAGGCAGTAAAGAAAAGCAGGAGTTTCTTAAGCTTATCAATAAACATTTATAGAAGCCTTATTAAATTTAGCAGAACAAGTTTCAAGCCGCCCTTCAAGGTCGGCTTTTTTTTATTTAATAAACATAAAAATTAGATAACTGCATAAGCATACAAATAAAATTTAAACTTTATTTTTTTGAGTTAACGCATTTAAAAAAAAATTAGAATTTTAGTTAAATCATGAACTAAAACGGAATAAATGAGAATTATTATTAAATTGAATTAATTTAAAAATATGCCTATTTAGGAAGATAAAAGTGCAAATTTTTATGAAAAAAGCCCGGATGGTGAAATTGGTATACACGCTGCGTTCAGGGCGCAGTTCCGGTTTACGGAGTGCGAGTTCGAGTCTCGCTCCGGGCACTATTGTAAATAATATAAAATATAATAATAATGGCAGCAGTTTTAAAGAAAAAATGGAGCTTATTGAATGATGTTGATCCAGAGAAAGTAAAACTGTTCGCACAGGATCTCAATATTCCATTATCTCTCTCGAAAATACTTCTAAGCAGAGGAATAACTACGAAACTTGAGGCTAAGAAATTTTTCCTGCCTCAGCTTGAAGCCCTGTACGACCCTTTCTTTATGAAAGGAATGGATACAGCAGTTGAGCGGCTAATCCGGGTTATTAATAATAAAGAAAAAATATTAATATTCGGTGACTACGATGTAGATGGAACATCAGGTGTTTCTATGTTCCATATTTTTTTAAATGACCTTGATGTACCTAACAGGGTTTATATACCTGACAGGTTTACAGACGGATACGGATTGTGCAATTCAGGAGTTGACTATGCTTTAAAAGAAGATATTAAACTCATCATAGCAATTGATTGCGGTATTACTGCTGTTGAAAGAGTAAAATATGCTAAGTCACTGGGGATTGATATAATTATCTGCGACCATCACCAGCCGCCTGAAGAACTTCCCGGTGCGTTCGCAATACTTGATCCTTTACAGCACGATTGTTCATATCCCTTTAAACACCTTTGCGGAACCGGTGTTGCATTTAAGCTTATACAGGGCATTTGCCAAAAGCTCGGTTCAAAAGCATACCTTAAGCTGCTTGATTTTGTTGCTGTCGCTACTGCCGCAGATATGGTTCCTGTGATAGATGAGAACAGGATATTATTGTATTTCGGCTTTCAGCAAATAATCGAAAGCCCGCGCCCAAGCTTTATAACATTAATTAAAAAAGCAGGTTTTAAATTTGAAAATATATGCACTTCTAATGTAGTATTTTCGTTAGGTCCAAGAATAAATGCAGTTGGGCGTCTGGGAGATGCGACAAGAGCCGTTGAATTTCTAACATGCAAAGACATGCAAAAAGCCGAAGAGCTTGCAAGTGTGCTTGAAGAGGAAAATTCAAACAGGCGGAAGATCGATAACGAAATTTATATCCAGGCACAAACGTCTTATGAAGATTACCTTGTTGACCTTAAAGATGATGATGTTGCTATAGTTCTTCATAATCCGGAGTGGCATCCGGGCGTTCTTGGAATTATTGCATCCAGAATGGTTGAGAAATATTATAAGCCTTCAATTATCATGACTACATTTAACGGGCATGCAAAAGGCTCGGCAAGAAGCATAAGCAATTTTAACATTTATGAAGCATTGAAGCAGTGCTCAAATGAGTTTACAGGGTTGGTGCAGTTCGGAGGACATTACCACGCTGCAGGATTGGAAGTTGAAATTGGCCGCATCAATGAGTTCAGAGAATGCTTTAATAAAATTGCCAGGAATATTATGGATGGGGCAGATGCAGGACGCGATAT
>RPQH01000024.1 GCA_003820375.1 Ignavibacteriota bacterium | reverse complement strand
CGACATGCTTTATTTCATTTCGATATTATCAAAGAACGGTATTGAGTGATAATACGTATCACTATACAAATGTATATACGAAATTACCATTTGTCAAGTTTTATCTAAAAATAGATTGGAGTGTATAGAGTGCTTAGTGTATATTGAGTGTTTAGAGTGGTTTTTGAGCATATTTTCATGTCCAATAAACCACTATCTCACTATTTCGCTATTTCACTATTTGAATTTGGGTGTGTCCTGATATAAACCGAAAATATCTTCAAGTATCACTTTAACTCCCCAACATCTGCGACAAATATTTGCTGCCAAAATTTTCCCCTAGCGATAATGGTTAATGATATAGTGAAGTTTTATTTTGATGATAAATTGGCGATTCCGGCTCAAAATCACAAATCTCAAATCAAAAATCTCACATCTCTGACGGCGTTATCTACTTATACTGCAATGAGTTAACCCCTGTTTTTGAAAAACGATAACCCAACTTGATACCAACTTGAACCCAACTCCGATACAACTTGAACCCATCTCCAGCCTGTTTTGAACCCAACTCTGATAATTGCGAATTATGAATTGTGAATTGCGAATTGAAAAATAAGAGGCAGTGTCAGGTGTTAGTTTGACAATGTGGATTAACTTAGATTAATTGATGCATATGATATGGAAAGAAAGAACTTAGATTAACAAAAATTCACCTGACACAAGCGTCAGCTTAAGATGACTGGAGGATTTACAATGGTTGTTTGCCAAGGGATTATGTTCAATGAAGAATTAAGAATGAAGAATTGGAGGATTTACAGGTGCACAATGTTTCTAATCTTCAATATTTGGAAAATTGATGTACTGCCAGTGTCCTCGATTAAAAATAATTCTGTAATTATAGAACATCCATGAGAGACACTGGCAGAACACGCTCTTCGGTTATTGAAGATTAGAAGCATTGGGTTAATTATAAATATTTTAACTCTCCAACACTCCAACACTCAATCACTCCAACACTCCAACACTTCAACACTCTAACACTCTAACACTCTAACACTCTAACTCTCTAACTCTCCAACTCTCTAACTCTTGACAAATCAATTTTTTTATCTTAACTTTGTGGTGCAAAGTACTTTTTGCTAAAAATTTAAAATGCATATGGATAAAAATCAGGAACATCTAAACAATCTAACCGAGATAAGGTCTTTGATGGAAAGATCATCTACCTTTATTTCACTCAGCGGCTTATCGGGTATCAGTGCAGGTATCATAGGGTTAATTGCATCAGTATTTTTTTACAGGACTACTGCTTCCGTTACAGAGCCATATACTTACGCCGTTCTGGAAAGAACAATCATTGAACTGATTATCATAGGTGCTGTTACAGTTATACTTGCATTTGCCGCTGCAATATTTTTCACATCGCTTAAAGCAAAGAAAAAAGGGCAGCCATTATGGAGTGTTTCTGCAAGACGGCTATTGGTAAATCTTTTTATACCTTTAATTACCGGCGGAGTGTTCTGCCTGTTTTTATTGTATAATTTGTATCTTAACCTGCTTGTACCTTCAATGATAATTTTTTACGGCTTAGCTCTTATCAATGCTTCAAAATATACATTAAGCCAGGTGAAGTATCTCGGTATATCTGAACTGGTGGTTGGATTGATATCATTGTTTTATGTTGATTATGCAATTCATTTCTGGGCAATTGCATTTGGTGTCCTCAATATCATTTACGGAACAATAATGTATATGACGAACGAGAAATGAAAGAAATAATAATAAATATTAACAAGCTCTTCGAAAGCCGCATCCGGCTGGGGGTAATGTCGTTATTGATGGTCAATGAAAGCGTTGATTTCAATACACTGAAGGAAATGCTGGAAGTGACAGACGGCAACCTGGCAAGTCATATAGCAACCCTTGAAAAAAATAAATACATAAAAGTAAACAAGAAATTTATCGGGAAAAAACCTAATACCACTTACTCCGTTACCGAAAAGGGCAGAAGAGAATTTAAAGATCATTTAGACGCACTTGAAAAATTAATCAGCTCATCAAGTTAATGAAAACAGTATTAATATATTTAATAGGTCTATCGATTATCATACCATATATATATACAACTATTTTCCAGACGGCGATTAGTTTTTTGTGGTTTTTTCCTATATGTGGTTTTTCTTTATTAGGTTTGGTTATATTCCTGACGGTATATTTTATAGTATCTCATGATACAAGAAAGAAAATTGTAATTACATTTATATCGTTAGCAGCAGTTTCTATATTTCTTTTTACACGTCATTACCAGATGCAAACCGCCAATAACCTTTATTTTAAATACAGGGAAACTGAACTAACTAAATTAATTTCTGAGCTTTCTTCTTTTAAAGAGATACATTCTTTACGGGTAAATGAAAAAGCAAGTCAATATCTGGATAAATATACAAAGTTTAAAGAAGAAGCGTCGGAATCTTATAATGGTTCTTTGGATACAACTGCAACCCCTGAAGAAAAAATAATTTATATTCAAAAGTTTGAATTGATTGAGAAAGGTCTTTCAGATACCGGCGTGTACAGTTTTATTACATTAGATGATGAAACATATCTTACAATTGAGGGTTGGGTTATTGGGGAAAGCGGGTATGTGTATTGTGAAGACGTTCAGCCCCCATGTTATGCAAAAGTGTGGAATAGAGTAGGAGATAAATGGTTTTGGTTTTACAAATAAGCAATATTATAATTACAAATAGTAAACGGTTCTATTTAACATTAGTATCCTGTTCTTTAATAGCTCCGTTTATATATACGGTATTCTTTTTAAGATTATTGTATCCTTTGACTATTTTGTTTGTTCTGTTATTCCATTTTATTTCTTTCGTTATTTTGGTTGCCAGCATTATATTATATGTTAATGAGGAAAAAAACAATAAGCTTAGGTTTTTTGTGCCGGTAGTATCATTAATTTTTATTGTTCTCTTTTTTGTCACTTATAAAATGCAGCTTTCAGCAGCAAATTACGTATTTTTCAAATATCATGAAGAGAAGCTGAATAATTATTTATGTGAAATAAAAAGTTATAATAAAATATATGAGATGACAAGTACAAGCTGTGCACGTATATCTGTTAACAATTTTACAGTATCTGATGATGAACGGGATTCATTGAAAACAGATAAATCTGGTAAGCATTTATATTATAAAAAATATCTCGAAGATAACGGAATTTCAATTGTAAAGTATGAGCAGTTTAACAGGTATCTTCAAGAAATGTGTGCCGGTAGTTTTAGCTTATGGAATAATCGATTTACCGTAGTGATTGGGGGTTTCATCGGGTCAGCTAGCGGTTATACTTATACAGAAAATGAAAGTGCTCTAAAACATAATCAGAAATGGCAGAAGGTCTCTAATAATTGGTATTATTTTTATAATGATTAAAAGAATTCATTTAATATTAATAATTATTTGATTTTGTAATTCTTAAATACTTCCTGTTTTCATCGTAGAGTAAATAATTGTAATTAATTAAATCTTAACTAATATGACTCTCAAATCAAAAATATATCTTTCAATAGCAGCATTGACCATCTTATTCAACTTCATTTTCTGGAATGAAAAGATGGGATTAAACATCACTGTATTTGTCATACTGCTCTGTTTAATTACATATATCATTAATAAAGACTCCGCCATCAGCAGGAATGTAGTTTATTCATTGATTGCAGTTATATATTCCGGTGTCATGGTAATAATAAATAATTCAGGTTTCAGCAAGTTCAGCTTAATATTATCCTGCATAGTGACAGTGGGTTTTATTCACCAGTCACAGCTAAGGTCTGTGATTTCTTCCACTCTAACGTCCCTTGCAAGTTATACAATGTTTCCCGTTAATGCACTTGATGCTGTTAACTCAGCTATAGATGAACACAAAAATGTTGCGAAACTCTTTAAAGCATTACGCCTAACTATAATACCACTGGCAGTTTTTTTAATATTTTATGGAATTTACGCATTTTCCAATCCAACATTTAACAGTTATTCAAATTCATTCTGGGATTATGTCGGAATTTATTTGAATGATATTTTTATTAATTATCCCTTTAAAAGAATTGCTTTCATCTTCTTTGGATTATTTTTAGTATCAGGCATTATTTATAAACGTAACATAAAAGTCTTTGTAAAAATAGATTTAAGTTATTTAAATAATTTAATACGTGATAAATACAGGAAATTAGTTACACATGCTGATGAAAAAAATGAAATGGGAAAGAAATTTAAAGGATTTTTCCCTTATAAAATGACCTCGCTTTTAACTGAATACAGGATTGGATTAATTTTGATTGTAATGGTAAACCTGCTTCTCTTAATATTAAACATTATTGATATAAGCTTTGTCTGGTTTGGCTTCGATTCATCACAGGTGGGTAACCTTGCTTATTATGTACACAACGGTACTTATTACCTGATATTCAGCATAGTGTTATCAATGACAATACTGCTTTATTTCTTCCGGGGAAATATAAATTTTTATTCAAAGAATAAAGTACTGAAATACGGGGCGTATCTCTGGATATTTCAAAACGCAGTAATGGCTGTATCTGTTGCCCTTCGTAATTATTATTATATAGAATATTACTATGCACTCTCGCCTAAGAGAGTGGGAGTGATGATTTTCCTGACCCTTACATTTATTGGCTTAATATCAATGTTTATTAAGATTTACAAAAAGAAAACTTTATTTTATCTAATAAAAGTTAACAGTCTTGCCGTATTCTTAGTAATGATATTAATGGGTTCTGTCAACTGGGATGAAAATATTGCAAAGTTTAATCTTCAGAATCCCGATAAAAGCCAGATAGACCTGTTGTATTTACTGGAGCTATCAGATGCGGCACTGCCTGTCCTTTATGAAAATAAAGAATTATTCGATAAGGAAGTAAAAATGAAATCAGGATGGAGAATAGATTATGTGAATGGACTTAAAGAGCTTGAAGAACGAAAACAAAATTTTATTGATGAGCATGAATTATACACGTGGCTCTCATGGAATTATTCAGATGAAAAGGTAAATAATTATTTTAAAAATAATACATTTGAAAGGGTTCAAAAGTGAAGAAGACATGGTATAAACCCGGCTGGTTCATTGAGTTCATTGAGGTTTTTGGATTTATAGAGTTTATCAAGTTTGCAAGATTTATCAAGTTTACAAATTATCTGAAACTAAAACTTTAATATAATGGGAGACGCAGATATGAATACAAAACAAAAGGATAGATACAAAATTTTCGGTCTGGCAGGATTAATATTAATTCTTCCATCCACTTATTTCTTTATTGCCGTTCTGTTAAAATATGGAATGGGACACGGTTTTTTGTTTGACCCCGTACATTATACTTTCTCCAATTTCATTATTGATATTGGTGTAATTTTTCTGCCGTTTATTGCATTAGCAATAAATCTTATTCCATTATTAGATATAAATTTAAAGGTGGAAGCGGGAAAGCTTATCAGCATGTTTGCATTAAAATTGAAACCGTTGAATATAATAGTATGTTTGATTTGCCTCTGTTATTTAATGATAATATTTGCATATGGTATAGGTGAAAACCTTATGATAAGAGAGCACTCAACAAACTTAATTTTGGCTTTGCAAAAAATGATATGAAAATAAGTGCATAGAATGCGGGAGTGTATAGAGTATCTTTCGTACTGCCAGTGTCTCTCATGGATGTTCTGTAATTCAGAAATAAGTATAAATCGAGGACACTGGCAGAGTATAGAGTACATTCAATTAACCTATCTCAAATAACTCATAGTACACTATAAACTTAACAAACTTAACAAACTTAACAAACTTAACAAACTTAACAAACTTAACAAACTTAACAAACTTAAAGAACTTATTGCTATTGGATTATCAATAACTTATTTTTATAGTTACTGCTATCACCAGTTTATTAATAGAATATATAACTAAATCATAAAAATTTAAAAATAAGTATAATGGAAAAAGAAGATAAAAAGCACAAAGACGAAAAAGACAAAAAGCATAAAGATAAAAAAGAAAAAGATATAAAGGATAAAGATAAAAAAGAAAAAGATATAAAGGATAAAGATAAAAAAGAAAAACATAAAAAGGATAAAACACCTAAAGAACTTGAGAAAAAGCTTTATGAATTAGAGAATGAAATAACGGAAAAAAGAAAAAAGATGCTGAAGGTTCTTTCTAAAATGGCAAAGATGGAAATTGCAGAAGATTATATTTTAAAAGACAGGGACAACAACGATATTAAGCTATCTGATTTGTTTGGTGATAAGCAGGATTTAATTGTCATACATAACATGGGCAAAGCATGTTCATACTGTACAATGTGGGCAGACGGCTTTAACGGAATTTATCCCCATATAGAAAAGAAAGCAGCTTTCGCATTAGTATCACCTGATGCACCGGATGTTCAGAAAAGTTTTTCCGAATCAAGAGGATGGAAGTTTAATATGTACTCAGCTAAAGATTCCGGTTTCACGAAAGATATGGGATATGTAACTGAGAAAGACGGTTACTGGCCGGGTGCTTCGGTCTTCCATAAAGATGAGAACGGAAAGATTGAAAGAGTATCAAAAACATTTTTCGGACCCGGAGATTATTTCTGCAGTGTATGGCATTTCTTCGATATGCTCCCGGCTCAGGAAAATGGTAATGAGTGAAGTGTAAACTACTCATCCTATGACTACGTAAAATAAAATCATGTAATCTTTTATCTATTTATGTATTTAATAAGTATAGTCATAGGATGAGTAAAAAGCCGGAAGAAAAAAACGAACGAACTATTATTTTATTATTTGGTGTTATCAATTTAAACCGGTAAGTATAAGTTTAACAAAAAATAATAGGAGAAATATCATGGTAAATCCTCCGTTTAATTTGCAGAAATGGGTTGAAGAACACCGTCATTTGCTAAAGCCCCCTGTTGGTAATCAATGTGTTGTAGATGGTGACTTAATAGTTATGGTAGTTGGCGGACCCAATGCAAGAAAAGATTATCATTTTGATGAAGGTGCTGAATTCTTTTACCAGGTAGAAGGTGATATCACTGTTAAAATAATTGATGATGGTAAACCAAAAGACATTAATATAAAGCAGGGTGAAATGTTCTATCTTCCGCCGCATATACCTCATTCGCCGCAGCGTCTGGCAAATACTATCGGCATGGTGGTTGAAAGAAAACGTGATGATAATGAGCTTGATGGTTTCCAGTGGTACTGTGAGAACTGCGGCAATAAGCTTTACGAGGAATTTGTGAAAGTGGATAATATCGTAACACAGCTACCTCCGATCTTTGAAAGATTTTATAATGATATAGATAAAAGAACTTGTAAGAATTGCGGGCATGTGATGGAACCACCGAAGAAATAATGAGTTCATAAAGTTCATAAAGTTCATAAAGTTCATAAAGTTCATAAAGTTCAAAAAGTTCATAAAGTTCATAAAGTTTATAAAGTTTGAAACAAGTTAATTTAAGTGATTGAGAGAACTTACGCGATGGATACAAAGTAATGATAAAAAGGCAAGGCTGTTATCATTACGGGATATATAAATAAACTTTTAGTCTTTAGCGAAAGATTTGCCCCAAGAAAATTAATTACTTTTTTTACAAGATGGATGCAGGAAAACAGGAAATAAAAAAAATAGATATACACACGCACATTCTGCCAAAAGAATGGCCTGACCTGAAAGAGAAATATGGGTATGGCGGGTTTGTAAAAATGGAACATCATGCTGATTGTAAAGCTAAAATGATGATAGATGGCGATGTGTTCCGCGAAGTGCAGGAAAATTCATGGGATGCTAATGTGAGAATTAAAGAATGTGATACACATGGTGTTACAATGCAGGCTTTATCAACCGTGCCGGTAATGTTCAATTACTGGGCAAAGCCGGAACATACATATGACCTTGCCAGATTCCTGAATGACCATATTGCAGGAGTTGTGAGAGATTTTCCGGACAGGTTTATTGGACTTGGAACACTGCCTATGCAATCGGTAGAGTTATCTATTAAAGAGCTAGACAGATGTGTGAAGGAGCTTGGCTTGAACGGCATTGAAATAGGTACACATATTAACGGCAAGAATTTAGACGACGAATCTCTTTTCGAAATTTTCCAGGCAGCAGAAGAGCTTGATGCCGCATTGTTTATACATCCGTGGGACATGCTTGGTAAAGACAGGATGTCAAAATACTGGCTGCCGTGGCTGGTAGGTATGCCTGCCGAAACATCACTTGCAATTTGCTCAATGATATTTGGCTGTGTATTTGACCGTCTCCCTAATCTGAAAGTATGTTTTGCACATGGCGGCGGTTCGTTCCCGTTTACTGTTGGCAGGATTGAGCATGGCTTTAATGTACGCCCTGACCTTGTTGCTGTTAATAATTGTATTAACCCCCGTGAATACCTTGGCAAGTTTTATCTTGATTCATTAGTGCATGATGAAATGGCACTTCAGTTTTTAACTGACCTGATAGGAGAAGACAGGGTAATGATGGGTTCGGATTATCCCTTCCCGCTAGGTGAGCATGAGCCGGGTAAATTAATTGAATCGATGTATGATCTTACCGACCAGGTAAAGGATAAGCTGTTATGGAAAAATGCCGCTGAGTTTCTTGGATTGAAGGTTGAAAAGTTGGAAGGTTGAAAGTAAGTAAGTAAGTATTAAAATTTATTTTCTAATTTTTTTATAATAAAATTAATTTTTTTATAAAAAAAGGAAGCCGCTTTTATCAAGCGGCTTCCTAAAATTCTCTATATTTATTGTTCGATATAAACCCATCTGAAGGAATCTCTTATGTTCTTATCTATTTGGTAGCGGTTTGATTCTTTGTTAGGGTCTAAGAAGTCGCCGTTTTTCAGGAACCACAATTGCGGTGATATGACCATTACGATTCTGAATTTACTGCCCTCATTAATTATCAACGGGTCCTGGAATTGTAAAACTTTATTTACAGTTACCCTTGATTTATATACAAAAGGCTCTTCATTAAAAGTACCTTTGACAACTACCGAAAATCTTTGATTGCCGCCGGGTCCTTCCACAAATTCCGGGTCACTTATAGGATCGTTATGTCCCATCTTGTGTATTTTAAATCTTATTTCACTGTAAGCACCATTCGGTAAATTTCCGACTACAACATTTGATGTGCCGCCGTTTACTAAAACATTAGCTACCACGGGACCTACAGCAATTGAATTGCACCCTCCTCTGTTTTCAGCAAATTCAATATCCTTGAGAAGAAACTTTGCCGATGTGACATTGACCTGGTTTATATCCCCGGTTTGTGTTTTAATTGATACTACGATATTTCCATTTTCAGGTGTACCGCCCCCTAGTAAAGGTGACATTAAATTACCATCTGAACTGCAGCCTGTAATAAAGAAAAGCGTGAAAAGCGAAAATACTAATAAAACAAATGTTTTCTTTATGTTGCTCATAAAAACCTCCTGTTGTAATAATTCAATAATTTATCTTAAAAGGAAAATGCTGAGACTCCAAAACAGTTCCTATTTTAGCGATGATAATGCTTAAGTTAATGATTTGATGTTCTTTATACCGGCTAAAATTTATATAATATATATAATTGTAAAATACGAATTTAGCGTGTTTTATTATTACGTGTATTACATTGCTGTTTAATCTATTTCGAAATATTGAGCAATATTTTAGCGTCATATGTTACAATATTTATGAAACAGTGCGGTAAATAAAAAAGCCGCTTGTCAGCGGCTTTAAGTTTAAATCCTATGATTTAAGTTTTAATATTCCAACACTGCACCTAAGAAGGAACCCGATATATTTTCATCTATCATTTTCCTGTTTTCTACCTCTAAAGGACTTAATGTTGTACCCTCTTTATCTACAAACCACATTTTGGGGTCTATAACTAACCTGATATTCACAGATACATCACTTTCAATTTTCATCGGATTGGATAAAAAAAGCTCTTTATAAAAAGAGGTTGATGACCTGTAAGTAAACGGAACATCATTGTACATACCCTTAATTACAACAGTATATTTTTCTTTTGATGTTGTGCTTGTAAACTCAGGATCAGTTTCAGTAACCGATACTGCCGGAGGATGTTCCACTTTAAAGCTAAGCATATTATAAGAGCCGTTCGAAACATTACCTACCGTAATTGCAGAAGATTGCCTGCCTGTAGTAATCGATCCAATCACCGGGCCTATAGATAGAGGAGCGGCTGCGTGAGTGTTATTCACCTCATGCAGCATAAATTCAGAAAACATAATTTTTGCTTCTGTAATTGTTATAACCGGTGAAGGATGGATTGGTACGTCGCCGGTCTGCATAAATATTGTAGCTTTACCTGATGCCTGGTTAGGCGCTGTTACTGTATCAGATGTACAGCCTGTCATTATAAAGGATATAAAGACAGTAAATAAAACCGGTACAAAAATATTTCTAATGCTTTTCATAATTTACCTCTCATGTTAATAATTCATTCATAATTCATCTTGACTGGGTAATGCTTTAGGGTGGTAAAAAATTCCGAAATTTGCGATGAAAAATCAATACTTTATAACTTTAAAATACTGCAATTATAGATAAAAAATAGTAAATTAAATTTATGAAAAATGATAAGTTACAAATAAAAAACCCTGTCAATATTGACAGGGTTTTTAAAAGCTTTATGTTTAGAAAAATATTATTTAATTAGCGTCATATTTTTAACAATAATATTGCCGGCATATTCTAATTTGTAAAAATAAATCCCGCTTGTATAACCTGCAGCGTTCCATTCAACTTCGTATGAACCGGGATACAAATTCTTATCGATAAGTGTTTCAACTTCCCGTGAAAGAATATCATAAATTACAAGACGAACATTAGAAGACGAAACATTATTTTTACCGGGAATATTAAATTTAATTTTAGTTGACGGATTGAACGGGTTAGGATAATTTTGCTCAAGTGAAAAACCCGCAGGTAAATTATTGTTTGATGAAACACCCACAGATGTTCTGTAAGCAATAATATTTGTTCCATTGCCGTTCACTACAAGAATACCGTTTGTGCCAAGTGCGGGACCGCTGTAATAATTGTATGCAAGCGGTACTGACCAGATAGTCTGAAGATTTGAACTTAAACAAAAGACTTTTCCATCAGAAGGAACTGATGCACCATTGCCCACATATAATTTCCCGTCTGCTCCAACTGTTATCCTCGGGTTAATATAACCTGAAGATGAGAGTTCTTCGGATGAATCTAATACAGCACCTGTCTGATGATTGAAATGCAGAATCCTTCTTCCGCTTGGAATATAAACTGTACTATCCCTGCCTGCACCAAACTGGCTGTATGTACCGAGCGGAGTAACCGGCTGGTATGTCCATAACTGGTTAAAGCCCGTTCCGTTATCTTTAAGAGCATATAATAAACCACCATCCCTGATTGCATAAATAGTGCCGTTCGGTCCGATACTAAAGGGTATTTCCTGGTCACCGTCTCCGGGCAGTGCTGCCGAATAATATTTTATTGCCCCTGTATTGGCATCGAATGCAGCTATTCGTTTGGGAGTTACAAGAGAACCCTCCCAGGTATAAAGCGTATTACCGTAAAGGCACATTGTTTCTGCCCCGGTATTTGGAATAATACGGTATTTAGTCCATACAGTATCACCGTTAGTGTGGTTAATTCTCATGATGGATTTCGTTCCTGAGCCGGGAACAAACAGGTCGCCATTAGGAGCAAATATTGCCGCCCATGTTATTCCGCGTTCAAGAGTGAAATTTGATTTCCATATTATATTTCCATTATCAGGGTTGATTGCATAAAAAGAATCAACACCCTGCTGCTGGAAATTACGTACATAAATTTTATTATTATTAAAACCCATCACAACCATTACACCATTGGGAGCATAATTTCTTGTCCATAAGCTGTCACCTGTATTTAAATTATGGCAAACAAGCGGAGCAGTCAAAGGTGATAGCGAAGTGTATCTTGAAGTAACGCATTTATCACCATAGATAAAAACCTGCATGCCCCAATAAGAAGAAAGAGTCGGTTTGTTCCAATATACAGTTGCCGATGACGGGCCAATATCAACTGATTGTCCGTTTCTCTGGCTGTTACCACCGATTGTAATCCAATCACCTGATATAACGGATGCAGTTGATATTACAATAAGAAAAAAGAAAATAAAAATATTTTTCATAATGCGAGCTGTTAAGTATTAAAATAAAATCTATATAATTAATATAACTTTATTTATTTTTTATTTATTCCAAATAACTTTTACATATCCGGGTGCGGCAGCCAGGTAAACTTCTTTTCCGTTCCAATAGAACTTATCACCAAGTGCCATACGCTGGGTTTTATATTCCCACTCAGATAAGATATTGTCTTTAATTCCGTATTTGATAAAGCTGTATTTCTCTCTTAGAATATAACGGCCATGCAGCAGGTCATGCCACAGGTTTACATCAATCAGGTCAGGTTTTTCATCCAGTATAAATTTTTCAAGATCAGGGAACCCGTCATCATCAACATATTTGAAAATTTTCCCTGAGGTCCGTCCGTCTAAGCTCATCAGGTTTATCCTGTCATCTGCATAATATTTAAAATGTGTTTCAGTTGTTGCAAGCTTAATGGTATCATTAATATTATAGTTGCATTTTCTCAAAAAATCCGATGTAAAGGCAGTCCTGTTTTCCGGAGCTGTTATCATTTCATTTACGCTGGCCTCAAGGTTTTCACCTTTGAAGACTTTAATATAATATTGCTTCCCGTTAAGATAGACAAAATATGATACAACTATTATTAAAAAAATCTGGGCAATTACAAAATTCCTTTTCTTAACTAACTGATACATATCCGACAAGCCCGATATACCCAATAAAAACAAAGAGAATAAATAAGGAATAAAGTAACGTCCAATCTGGGTACCGCCTACTATAAAAGTATAGAATACAAATCCGTAAATAAAAACTAATAAAGCAATACTTTTTCCGAAATTCCCGAAGAAATATGATAAAATATTTTTAAATAAATTTTTAACATGAGACCGCAGTTTCCACACCTTATATAACAAACCTATAAAAAACGGAAGATATACTGAGCAAAGAATAAAAGTCAAATAAGGATGGTAATACAAAAATTTCTTAATTATAACAACGGACAACCACCTTCCGAGATAAATTCGTGAGGTCATTGAATCGGACAATATTTTTCCCGTTACCTGGTATTGATACATATACCATGGAAATTGTACAAGCAGCACCATAATAATCAGAACAGCAAAATAATAAAGTGCTTGTTTCCATTTAATATTCTTATAGTATAAAAGCTTGAAGTAATAAAGAACCACGAGAATAATACTTATTACTCCAACTTCCAGCCGTGTTAATATTATCCATCCGGTCAATAAACCGATTAAATACGGTTTTAAATTACTGATAGTATTTTCGGATTTACAAATGCTGTAATAAAGCAGCAGTACCTGGCATGCTGAAAGGACATTTTCCATTCCGCTCAGTGCATTTCTTAATATAGAGATAGTAAAAAACCATGCTATCACGGGTGTATATTTCATAAAGCCGTTGAATTTCCAGATATCCCTGCCGGTTATATATAATAAGTATGCTGTGAAGAAAAATGCCGTAAGAACAAAAATCTTTATAAGTATTATATACTCATATCCTGCCAGTTTCATCGATATTATGCTGAGAATTGTCCAGAACGGGCTTGATGAAGCATTATTTATCTCATTTAAATTAAATTGGAAAGGTCTTCCCTCCATGAATCTTTCTGCAAATGAGTAATGAAGAACGGCATCAAATACTATGTTGTTTAAGTATGGGAATATAAATAAAATATACAAAGCCAGGCCTGCAATCAAAGCGGCATATGTATAAATTTTTGACGTATTTTTCATGAAAATGTAATGTGAAATTATTAAAAAATACAAAAAATTAAAGATGAATAAACAGTAAAAGTTATTACACAAAACAAATTATGGAGAACAGGAAATTTTATTACTGCAAATACAAACCTTTATGAATTTTAAGATTTATTCTTCCTTAAACATAAAACTTAATTTCAGTATCTTTGTTTTTTATGCAAAGCGGAAAGTCAAAAAACGTAATAATTATAGAACGAAATATTTTTGGATACAAATACCGTTACAAATGAGAAAATAAAAAGAGACCCGTATGCGGCTTTAAGAAATTCTGAATTCAGGAATTTTTCTGTTGCCAGAATATTAATGGTGATTGCAACTCTCATGCAGTCAATCATTGTAGGCTGGCAGGTTTATGATATCACCAAAGACCCGCTTTCACTTGGCCTGATTGGCCTTGCTGAAGTTATTCCTGCTATATCCGTATCTTTTTATGCAGGTCATTTAACCGATATATCGGACAGGAAAAAGATAATTCTTTTCGCTTATATTATGTTCAGTGTATGTGCTGCATTTCTTACAATCATTTCATACGATTTAGTACCCTTTATTTATAATTATAAGCTTCATGCAATATATGCTGCAATATTTGTTGGCGGTATTGCACGCGGATTTTCTATGCCGTCAACATTTGCTTTCTGGAGCCAGCTGGTTGATAAGGAAATTTTCGCAAATGCTGTAACATGGAATACTTCTTTCTGGCAGTTTGGTGCGGTTACTGGACCTGCAATCGGCGGATTTGTTTATGCTATGATTGGCTTTGCTTCTTCTTATTTCGTGATTACGATTGTTATGGCTATTTCAATTTTATTATTATCCTCTATTAAAAAGAAACCTATTCCTGTAATTTCCGAACACAGTGATATTAAAGAGAGATTAATGGCAGGTATTAAATTTGTATTCAATAATAAAATATTGCTTGGAGCAATAACTCTTGACCTGTTCGCAGTATTGTTCGGAGGAGCAACTGCACTGCTTCCAATCTTTTCTGCTGAAATATTAAACGCAGGTCCTCAGGGTTTGGGAATGCTCCGTGCCGCACCATCGGTAGGTGCTGTATTAATGGCACTTTTCATGACAAGAAGACCGCCCACTGAAAATGCCGGAAGAAATCTTCTTATTTCAGTTTTCGGATTTGGGGTAAGCATGATAGTTTTTGCAGTATCGAAAAATTTTCTATTATCACTTATTGCACTTGCCGTTAGCGGACTGTTTGATAGTGTCAGTGTTGTTATCCGCTCTACAATCATGCAGTTATTTACTCCAGATAATATGAAAGGCAGAGTTGCGGCCGTTAATAGTATATTTATCGGGTCATCAAATGAAATAGGAGCATTTGAATCAGGCGTAGCGGCAAAATTATTAGGGACTGTACCTTCGGTAATCCTCGGCGGATGTATGACACTGCTTGTAGTGGGTGTCATGTCAATCTTCTCACCCAAATTGAGAAAGCTGCACTTGAAGTAAGAAAATCTGAATCACAGATTACACAGATATGGCTGATGACGCAGATGATAAACTTATTTGATTATTGAATAATATCCGGATAGTTTATTTTGTACCAAGTGAATAAAGTATAGTTATTCTATATATAATATTCATTGCAAAAGAATCTTATCTGTGCCATCAGCCATATCTGTGTAATCTGCGATTCAGACTTATAATCTGATAAATCTTACAACTCGTCATACGTAATTCGTCATTCGTAATTGATTATGTGTTTATTGTTTCAAATTTCTCCTTTAAATTGCGGAAATTGCAATCAGGATAATTGGAAATAACGTTAAAAATTGGAAGAAAATCATATAAAGCGGATTTAGAGAATCCCATTGATATCTCTATTCCCTTAAATTTCTATGGTGAACAGCCAAATGCATATGATGCGGATAAAGCATCTGCAAAGCCGGTGGAAACTGGAAACTTCATCGGCGATACAAGAATGGGCGGAAGCTGTAATTTTGAGGAATACAAATTTATACCGCACTGCAATGGTACCCATACGGAATGTGTAGGGCATATTGCTGATGAGAGAATTTCTATTCATGATACCTTGAAAGATACATTTATTCCTGCATTACTGGTTTCAGTTTATCCCGAACGGGCATTTGATTCAGTTGATATCTATTCTCCCATAAAGGAGGAAAGCGATATGTTGATTTCCAGGAAAGTTCTGGAAGATGTTCTAAAGAATACGGATATTGATTTTCATAAAGCATTAATTGTAAGAACACTGCCTAATGATGAGTCAAAAAAGAGCAAGAGATATATGGAGCATCCTCATCCTTTCTTTTCAATTGATGCAATGAGCTATGTCAAATCACTTGGTGTAAAACATTTGCTGATTGATACACCATCTATTGATAGAATGTTTGATGAAGGGTATCTTTCTGCTCATCATATATTTTGGGAAGTTGAAGAGGAAAGCCATGATGTTGATAAGAATAATCATTCATTGAATACCGTGACAGAAATGATATATGTACCCGATGATGTACACGATGGAAATTACCTGTTGAATTTACAAATTACTGGTTTCATAGCTGATGCCTCGCCAAGCAGGCCGGTATTAATAAAGTTAAAATCTGAAAACTAATTAATAATATGTATAAAATAATTATAACAATAATTCTTTTTTTCTTTTCGGTTAATTTCAATTATGCACAGGATACTTTAACTACATCAAGCGGATTGAAATATTTTGTAGTAAAAAAAGGAACAGGCAAACGTGCTGAGAGCGGCAAAGCCGTGAAAGTCCATTATGTAGGTAAGCTTACTGACGGAAAAGTTTTTGATTCGTCACGTGACAGGAATATACCTTTCAGCTTTGTACTGGGGCAGGGACAAGTGATTAAAGGCTGGGAAGAAGGTATTGCATTAATGAGCGTTGGTGACAAATACACACTTATCATTCCGCCTGAGCTTGGTTACGGAAGCAGGGGAGCAGGAGAAGTTATTCCGCCAAACTCTACTTTAATATTTGATGTGGAACTGATGAAAGTAAGCAAGCCAAAACCTTCAATTGCAGATACGTTATTACTGACAATATTTGAAAAGGATGTTGATAAAGCCGTAGAATTATATTATGATTTGAAGGATGAATATCCGAAAAAATATAATTTTGAAGAAAACGAATTAAACAATCTCGGGTACCAGCTATTGCAGTCAGGCAAGGCAAAAGATGCAATAGAAATCTTTAAGTTAAACGTGAGTGAATTTCCGGAGTCGGCTAATGTATATGATAGTCTCGGAGAAGCTTATATGACGAACGGTGATAATAAGCTTGCAATTAAGAACTACAAAAAATCGCTTGCGTTGAACCCGAAAAATGATAATGCAAAAAAAATGCTGGAACAGCTGGAAGGGAAATAAGTCAATTGGTTATTGAAAAATTAGATTTCCTGATAGGTACATGGACAGGCAGGGGAGTAGCAGATTTCCCTACAATTAAAAGAACTGAATATTTCGAGGAATTGAAATTTATTCCCGGTGAGGATAATTCGGTAATTTTTTATGAATTAAAAAGCTGGACTATTGATAACGGGGACAGGGGTTCTGTCTTAAGCTGGCAGGCAGGTTTTGTAATAGAATTGGAAGACGGAAGCTTTGAAATGTCAAATGCACAAAATAACGGCAGGGTTGAAGTTTTATCAGGCAAACTGAAAGCATGCGATGATTATATTTATAATTTATCATTCGAGTCGAAAGTGTTTGGCAATGATGAGAGACTTGTAAAAACAAGCAGGGACTTTTATATAACCGGTGATGAAATGAAATATACAATGTTCATGGCAACACAAATGACCCCGGAGTTTCAAAAGCACCTGGAAGGGGAATTAGTTAAACAAAGTTAACCAATATGTTTAAAGCAGATAGTTTATCATATCATGAACTTGATGAAAAAGATAATTTAAGTTCTTTCCGTAGAAAATTTTTCGTTCCTAAAAAACCTGATGGAAGTGATGTAATTTATTTTGCAGGCAACTCGCTTGGGCTTCAGCCGAAAACCGTAAGGGAATATGTTGAACAGGAACTGAAAGATTGGGAAATATTCGGAGTAGAAGGGCATTATGCCGCAAAAAATCCGTGGATGCCGTATCATGAGTATTTAACAGAACAGACAGCCGCTCTTATTGGTGCAAAACCGATGGAAGTGGTGAATATGAATACACTCACCGTTAATCTTCACTTAATGCTCGTATCATTTTACCGCCCGACAAAAGAACGCCATAAAATACTGATAGAAGGACACGCATTTCCTTCAGACCATTACGCTTTACAATCTCAGATAAGATTTCACGGCTTTAATCCTGCTGAATCACTGCTTGAAATATTCCCGCGTGAAGGCGAGAATTATTTAAGAACGGAAGATATACTTGAGCTGATAAAGAAAGAAGGCAGCTCAATTGCTTTGATAATGTTTGCAGGAGTTAACTATTACACAGGTCAGGCATTTGAAATGGATAAAATAACTAAGGCAGGACATGAGAAAGGATGTGTTGTTGGATTTGACCTTGCACATGCCGCAGGAAATCTGGTTATGGCTCTCCATGATTGGGATATAGATTTTGCCGTTTGGTGTTCATATAAATATATGAATGGCGGACCGGGAGCAATTGCCGGTTGTTTTGTTCACGAAAAGCATGCGTTGAATTTTGACCTGCCCCAGCTATGGGGATGGTGGGGACACGATAAGGTTACCAGATTTTTGATGCAGCCGAAATATGTGCCTATACCCGGTGTGGAAAGATGGCAGTTGAGCAATCCCCCAATTCTGCAATTAGCATCACTGCGGGCATCACTTGATATATTTGAAGAGGCGGGAATTAATAACCTCAGGGAAAAAAGTGAAAAGCTGACGGGTTATGCTGAAGATTTGCTTAAAGAAAATTTGGGTGATAAAGCAGAGATAATTACTCCTGAAGATAAGAACCAAAGAGGGTGCCAATTATCTATAAGAATAATTGGAGATGGCAGGAGGATTCACGAAAAAATAAACAGCGAAGGTGTAATCTGTGACTGGCGTGAACCGGATGTAATAAGGATTGCTCCAACACCTTTATATAATACATTTGCTGATGTATATGGTTTTGTTGAGATAATAAAGAAAATTATTGATGAGGAATGATTTACTCTCTCATCGTCATGAGTGGTTTAATTGTCATTCCCGCGAAGGCGGGAATCCACTGAGATAGATAAGAATAATCTATAAATATAAAAATACAATTTAGACAAGGACAATTTTCAGAGAGTATTCCATTTGGAAAATTTATCCGTATCCATGTTAATGGATTCCCGCCTTCGCGGGAATGGCAAGGGTGAAAGCGAGTGACATATTTTAAATAAAATAAAGTTTATACATGTACAAAGAACTTGCAAAATATTATGATATAATTTACAGATGGAAAGATTATGCCATGGAAGCCGAGAAAGTTTACCAGATAATCCATGACTACAGGAAAAGTGACGGGAATGATTTACTGGATGCTGCCTGCGGAACAGGTGAGCATGCAAAATACCTGCAGGATTATTTTAAAATCACGGGCGTGGACAGCAGTCCTTACATGCTTGAAATTGCAAGGAAGAAAGTTAAAAAAGCAAGCTTTATTAAAGGTGACATGCGTAATTTTAAATTGAATAAACAATTTGACGCAATTGTATGTCTTTTCAGTGCTATTGCTCATTTAAAAGATTATAATAAGCTTGAGCAGGCTATATCAAATTTTTCGGTACATTTAAAAAAAGGCGGGGTACTGATAATTGAACCTTTTGTATTACCTAAAGCGTTTACAGTAGGAGAACCTCATGCATTATATGTAGATGACCCGGAGCTAAAAATTGCCAGAATGAATATTAGCAGGAGGCGTAATGGCATTGCATCAATACATTTTCATTTTCTTATTGCAAACAGAAAAAAAATTGAGTATTTAAATGAAAAGCATGAACTGGCATTGTATGAAACCGGGAAATTTCTAAGCATAATGAAAAAATACAATCTTCAAAGTAAGTTCACACAAAACGGCTTAATGAAAAACAGGGGGCTTTATATTGGAATCAAAAAATAAAATTACGATTATTGGTGCCGGGCTAGCCGGCTCACTTTTACCAATATTTTTATCGAAGAAAGGTTATGAAGTGGATGTTTATGAAAGAAGACCCGATATGCGTGTTGAAGATATTGGAGGCGGAAGGTCAATAAACCTTGCACTCTCTACCCGCGGTATATTTGCATTAAAAGAAGCGGGGTTATATGATGAGATTAAAAAGATTTCAATACCAATGTTCGGAAGGATGATTCACCCGGTAGAAGGTGAGTTAACATTCCAGCGTTACGGTAAAGATGATACTGAATACATCAATGCTGTGTCAAGATCTGAGCTTAATAAAGCATTGATGAACTTTGCAGAAAAAGAGGACAAAGTTAAATTTTATTTTAATGAAAGATGCAGAGGCTTGAATTTCCATGAAGGGGAAGTTCTTTTTCAAAATGAAAAAACAGGCGTTATAACTAATGTTACGGCAGAACGCGTTATTGCCGCAGACGGTGCCGCTTCTGCTGTAAGGATGGAAATGCTGAAGATGCCCAGGTTCAATTTTTCACAGGAGTATGAAAACTACGGTTATAAAGAGCTTATAATTCCTGCAGGAAAAGACGGCTCATTTCAGCTTGAAAAAAATGCACTGCATATCTGGCCGAGAGGTTCATATATGCTTATTGCTCTGCCAAATCTTGACGGAAGCTTTACATGTACATTATTTCTGGCTTATGATTTTTCTTTGGGCGGCGAGAACAGCTTTGAATATCTTGATACCAAAGAAAAATTAGATTCCTTTTTTGAAAGAAAATTTCCCGATGCATTTGCTTTAATGCCGGAGCTGGAAGAAGATTTCTTTAATCATCCGACAGGAAGCCTGATAACCATCAAATGTTATCCATGGTGCCACAATGATAAAGTTGCAATGCTGGGTGATGCATGCCACGCAATTGTGCCGTTTTTCGGGCAGGGGATGAATGCCGCTTTTGAAGACTGTACAACATTAAAGGCATTAATGAATGAGCATGACGGTAACTGGGATAAAATATTTCACGAATACCAAAAGCTAAGAAAACCCAATGCAGATGCAATTGCCGACCTTGCACAGGAGAATTTTATTGAAATGCGTGACCTTGTTGCTACACCACGCTTTCAGCTTAAGAAAAAAATTGAAGCAGAGCTTCATAAGAAGTACCCGGAAAGATTTGTTCCGAAGTATTCGATGGTAACTTTTAACCGCTATCCTTATGAAACTGCCATGATAAGAGGAAAGATACAGGAAGAAATACTGCAAGAGTTAACCGAAGACGTAAATTCAGTTGAAAATGTGAACTGGGATAAAGCTCATAAGCTGGTAGCTAATAAACTGACTGAGATAGACAGAGCGTAAGGGGAGGCGGGAAGGCTGGAAGTTGCAGGTTATAAGTTGCAGGTTATAAGTTGCAGGATACAAGTTGCAGTTTACAAGTTGAAAGGTTGGAAAATTACATTCTATGAATCCCGGAGGATGACATTATTATAAATGTATTTATCCGAGACAGAAAAAAATCCCGAAGGGATGATATTATGGTAGAATGAATATTCCAACATGGACAGAATCCCGAAGGGATGATATTATAATAGAATTAACATGGACAGAGGGATTTAGTCCCGTAGTGACAAGACATATTAGAACAAGTAAAAATCAAACGGATTTAGTTACTTATGACGAAACGTATTAGTAACATACAAAATTATAAATAAATATTTCAGAAATTATTATTATACAATCATGAAAAAATTATCAATTGGGATTATCGTATTATTCCTTTCATTAAGCAATGTTTCATTTAGCCAGGATGGGAATACATCGGGCGGGATGAAATTTTTCGAAGGCACATGGAATGAGGTGCTTGCTGCAGCAAAAGCACAAAATAAATATATATTCGTAGATGCTTTTGCCGATTGGTGCGTACCGTGCAAATGGATGGTGGCAAATGTTTTTAATACTGAAGCAGCGGGTTCTTTTTATAATGAGAAATTTATTATGTATAAATACGATATGGAAAAGGGTGAGGGTGTGGATTTCGCGAAGAAGTATGATGTTCGCGTTTATCCCAGCTACCTGTATTTTAGTCCCGACGGAGAAATTGTACACAGAAGCGTTGGCTCAAAACCCGTAGAAAAATTTATTGAGGATGGGCAGAATGCTGTTAATCCTGAGAAACAGTTTTCGAATATGAAGAAAAAATATGAAGAGGGAGAGAGAAGCGAGAGCTTCCTTTATGATTATGTTCATGCACTTGCCAATGCAAATCAAAAAGATGAATTGATTGCAGAAGCGGCTAATGCTTATCTAAGCACACAGAAAGAGGAAGACCTGGTTAATGAGAAGAACTGGGAAATAATTCAATTGCTGAATGATGTTAATGCCCCTGCCTTCAAATATCTTGAACAGAACAGGGATAAGTTTGCTGCAAAATACAGTGAAGCACAAGTTGATATGAAAATTGCTTTCACAAAAATGCAGGATTTGCAAAAAGCCGGCAAATGGGATGAGTATGCGAAAATTACGGCAGGCTTTATAGATAAATATGCAATGGCAGATTACGGCATGCTGAACCAGTTTGCATGGACATTTTATGAAAAGGTAAATGATAAAAAAATGCTTAAGAAAGCTGAGAAATGGGCAAAGAAATCGGTTGAATTGAGCAAAGAGTATGCTAATACCGATACTTATGCCGCACTTCTTTATAAAAATGGTAAATATGAAAAAGCTTTACAGGTTGCTGACGAAGCTATTGAACTCGGTAAAAAATCAAATGAAGATTACAGCGGTACAGTAGAGCTTAAGAAAAAAATTGAGAAAAAGCTTGATGAGTAGTTACGGGTAGTCACAATTAAAAAGATTTAGTGCAATAAAAAAACCCCGGCGTTATAACCGGGGTTTTTTATATCCTGTAAAAAATTTATTTTGTAACTTTTATCTGACCAAATGGAAGCTTTACAATATTATCCATTGTACTCATTACGTGGTGAGTCATTTGCGGTAGATTTTTTTGGAACAGCTTTATGAAATAGGGAGACAATGACCCCGATTTAGGAACCAGACATATAACAACTTTATAAATTCCGCTGTTTAAGTTTGGAGCCGGAAGCGGTGAACCGTTTACATAATCCTGTCCCGGTCTCTGCCATCCGGTGCCGTCAGTACCCTGGTAAGGACCTGCCCCGTCAAGGTCGGCTTTGCTTGGATCAGAAAATTTTCCCAATGACCAATAAGTATTTTCATCTGCAAGAAGCGCTAAAAATGCCTCATATATCCAATCAGAAGTATCAGCAATAGGCAAGCATGACAGGCCCGGATAACCCATATAAGGATTCATCAGCCAGATTCCTTTAAGCTCATCAGTTGTGTCAAGAGATGTTGGGGTGGCATAATGGAATCTTGCTGTATCAATAGCCAATTGTTCAGCAATGCTTCCAAGTATGTCATTTGATGTCATACTTACATCAAACACCAGTTCATTTTCAAAAACTTGTTTTTCACCGCCCATTAACTTTATTCCGTTTGGAATTGTGTCATAATCACCGGGAAGCTCAATGGTAATAATTGCATCGGATGCCAGGTTAATATTAGCAGGTTTATTATTAAACTTTAATGTAATAGGATTTCCTGTTGTATCAACAATAGAACCTGAACTTGATATATTAAACCTGCCGATACTGACATATGCGGCATCATTATGATCTCCGCTGTCAAAACTGACCCAGGCCTCATATATTCCTTCGGTAGATTGATTTAGCGTTTTTAGAAATGAAAATGTAGAATTTACGTCGTTCTTTGTTGTAACTAAACCGGAATCATCACAGGAATAATAAGTCAAACTTAGTGAGGCAGCTAACAGGAAAAACAGTAAAGATTTTATAAATTTCATGGCAAATTGTTTTTTTTTAGATTGTTAAGATATATAAATTTAAGGAATTATTAAATTAAAATAAGTGTATAAACGTAAAATTTATATTATTATTTTGTCGATAATTAATTCCCGGTTCCCGGGGTTATGCTCATTCCCGCGGGATAAGAAGCCATCTCAATATCTTTAATCTTTACATGACCGTTCCAAACATCAATTACAGCAGTTGTTCCGGGTTTATTGCTTCCCGAAGCCGGATGATGCACGAATGTACCTGATTGAGATTCACATGATACATAAGCATAATGCCCGTCTGCAGTGAAATCAATCGTATGAGGCTGTACTCCGACACCGGATATTGTCTTTACTACTGTTCTGGTTTGCATATCTATCACAGACACTGAATTCGAATTTCTGTTTGGTACATAACACCATCTCCCGTCTGGAGATATTTCAAGTGAAAGTGGGTTAAGCTCTACCGGAATGTTATTAATTAACATTACCCTGTTTTGTATATCAAAAATTCTCACATCATTTGATTTAAGACAGGCGATAAATGCATAACGGTCGTCGGAAGTTATTGCTATCTGGTATGGAACAAACTGGTTGGTGCCGTTCCCGTTTGGAGGAACAATATCATCAACAGGTACAATATCTTCAATTACATTATCGGAAGTTCTGATTACATAAACATATTCACTTACTTCAGTAGCAGTAAGCAGAAGATTACCGTCATGTGTCAAGCGTAAACCGTGAGGTGCTTTTAACCTGAATTCGTTTATCGTATCTGTTACAGTCATTGAACCGGTATTAAATCTTTTAATATATGTTTCAGGATTTGAGGTGCTCACATCAAAATTGGAAAAATATCCGTAACTGCCGTCATTTGAAATTACTACATGTGCAGGCTGAACTCCGGCACTTAAGCTGCCCAGTTTTTCATAAGTCAATGCATTATATTTTTCGATAGTGCCTTCTCTTATCAAACTTACATAAAAATTATATCCCTGGTTATCAACAATTACAACATGCGGAGCGGCTAGTGAATTTGATGGTGAATTGCCAACCTTAATCAACCGTGTTAAATAGTTATTATCAAGATTAACAACTGCAACAAAATCTGCTGCCTGGTTTGTAATGAACGCTTTATTCGGAATATTACTGTAAGCCACTTCACCGTAATCATTTTTTGCACCTTCATCGATCCATCTCATTATCAGTTTCACAACATTTTGCGGAAGCGGCTGCCCGTTTGTAAACGGAGGTCTTGCTAACGGCATATGCGGTTCTGCTACCGGAGCTAAATTTGTATCGTTGTTTATGTGTTGTATTAAATGACTCCACCGGGAATTAAAGGGTACAACCTCAGAGCCATATTGTGAACCGTTTTTCATTAAAGATTCCCAGGATGTAAGGTCTATTCCTGAGCCTTTATCAACAGGATTATGGCAGCCGGAAAATGTGCAATTTTGTATAAAAACCGGTTTAATATCCCTTGAATATTGCACAGTAGAACCCGGGATTACCGGTGAATCGGAGCCGCAGCTGTTTAGTGAAATTATTGTTGTTATGGTTAAGAGTGCAAATAACAGAATTATAAGCTTCTTATTTATCAATATATTATACTTTTTTGTTCTAAATTATTCAATTTTATAATTATTTTGAGAGTCAGTAATATCAATTATTGATAACGTTATATTTATAAAATTAAATCCATTGTAATTAACGTTTTACCTATGAAATTTCATAAATTGGTTATAAATTTACATCTATATGAGTGAATATGTGGAAAATATTGCAATATTGGGTTCAACCGGTTCGATTGGATGTAATACACTTGAGGTTGTAAAAAATTTAAATAAAAATAATTACCCGGTAAAAGTAAAATATTTATCTGCTAATTCCAATTACCATCTGCTGCACAAACAAATTCAGGAACATAAGCCCGATTGTGCAGTTATTTTTGACAGAAAAGGATATGAAGAACTGGCAAAAATATATTCAGGCGGCGGATGTGAAATATTGTACGGACTTGAAGGTCTTAATGAAATTCTGAAACGCGATGATTATCATCTGTTGGTTAATGCTCTTGTTGGTTTTGCAGGTTTAATACCGACAATAGAAGGTGTTTCACGGGGGAAAAAAATTGCCCTGGCTAATAAAGAATCACTTGTAGTAGCAGGAGAATTAATTTATAAATTAATAGCCAAAACAGGTGCTAAACTTCTTCCGATTGACAGTGAGCACAGTGCAATATTACAGTGTATTCAGGGTGAAGAAGCAGGTTCAGTTACAAAAATAATATTGACAGCTTCAGGAGGTCCTTTTTTAAATCACACAAAGGAACTGCTTGAAAAAGTTACAATTGAAGAGGCATTAAACCACCCCAATTGGAAAATGGGAAATAAGATTACAATTGATTCAGCTACTTTAATGAACAAAGGGTTTGAAATTATTGAGGGTAAATGGTTGTTTGATATAGGATTAGATAAAATTGATGTTTTAATACATCCTCAGTCAATAATTCATTCAATGGTTGAGTTTTCAGACGGGTCGGTAAAGGCGCAATTGGGTGCTCCGGATATGAAATTACCGATCCAGTATGCATTAACATATCCTGAAAGAATTGCATCGGACTTTCCAAAGTTAGACTTGGCATCGCTGGGAAAACTTACGTTCTTTAAACCGGATTTCGGGAAATTTGAATGTCTCAAGCTTGCCTTTGATGTTATTAATGAAGGCGGAAGCTGCCCTGTTGTGCTTAACGCTGCAAATGAAGTGGCAGTTGACATGTTCTTAAAAAAGAAAATAAAGTTTCTTGATATTCCTGCAATAATTAAAAATGCATTAGATAAGAATAAATTTAACGGCAATCTTGAACTGGAATCTATTATACAGGTTGATAAATGGTCAAGAGATTTTGTTCGCAGCCAAATTGCCTGAAAAAAGTTTAAAATAAAAAATAATAGGAGATTAAACTATTTATGGGTATTGCAAACACAGTACTTTACTTCCTGATAACAATAGTGATACTTGTCTTTGTACATGAATTCGGTCATTTTATAGCGGCAAAGATATGCAAGATGAGAGTAGATAAATTCTACCTCTTCTTTGATTTTTTCAATCTTCGTTTGTTCAAGTTTGTTAAAGGTGATACGGAATACGGCATTGGTGTATTTCCGCTTGGCGGGTATGTGAAAGTAGCCGGTATGATTGATGAAAGCATGGATAAAGAATTTATCAATAAGCCGCCTCAGCCGTGGGAATTCCGTTCAAAACCGGTTTACCAGAGAATGTTTGTAATCACTGCCGGTGTTATAATGAACACTCTGCTTGCCTTTGCAATTTTTTATGTAATTGCTCTTGCTCAGGGCAAGGAAAGAATGGAAACAACTACGGTCGGTTACATATCACAAAACTCAGTTGCCGGGAAATATAATATTATTCCCGGAGATAAAATTGTTTCGATAAACGGGAAAGATGTACATTACTGGGATGAATTGCGTTCAAACATATTTCTTGAAAATATGGGTGAAGACCTTTTTATAAAAATTGAACGTAACGGAAGCATAAGCCAGGTAAATATTCCCAAAAGTGAGATGCGTGAAGTTACTGAACGTGCATTCGGAATTTATGCTCCGGGGTGGGTTCCGGAAATAAATAAGATTGTACCTGATAAACCAGCTGCAAAAGTCGGCCTTATGCCCGGTGATAAAGTCATTGAAGCTGACGGTCAGCCAATTGTTCATTCACAGCAGTTTGTGGATTTAATCAAAACAAACTGGAACAAAGACATAAAATTAAAATGGTTACGGGGCGGACAGGAATATTCAGGTGTGGTTCATCCGGGACCTGACAGCTTAATCGGTATTGAAGTAGGCAAGTTTGCAGGACCGATAAAAACCATCCGCTATAATGCAATTACAGCTATTCCTGAAGGTGCAAAAGACCTTTACAATTATGGAGTTGTTCTTTTCCTGAAATCGATGTGGAAAATTATAAAGGGAGATATTCCATTTTCGAAAGCAGTAGGCGGACCAATTAAAATTGCACAGTATGCGGGACAATCCGCGGAAATCGGGTTATTATCATTCCTTGGATTTATGGCAATGCTTTCTATAACACTGGCAATAATAAATATTCTTCCATTCCCTGCACTTGACGGCGGACATTTTGTATTCTTATTGTATGAAGGGATATTCAGAAAACCGGTATCACATAAGGTACAAATTGTTGTGCAGAATGTTGGGTTTATAATTCTAATGTTGTTTATGATATTTGTGGTTTATAATGATATAATTCATATATAGAAGAAAATAAAAAATAACGGGTAAAAGAAAAGGTGGTTGTAAAATCACCTTTTCTTATTTTACCTGTGGAAACTCCCCGGAAGAATCCACCTGATAATCTGTAAACTGTATTCATATTCATTCATTCATAAAACTTCAATCTTTATTGCCAACTGTTAATTGCCAATTGCTCATTGCACTTTAACCGGCAATGTTGAGCCAAAAATTGATATACCATTAATAGATTTTAAATCCATTGGAAGCTGGTCACCCCACACGTCTCTTCCGTTAATTGATTTAATATCCATGGGTATTTCATCCTGAACGGTTTTACCATTAATCTGTTTTAAATTAACAGGAATTTCTGTTCCCCAGATACTTTGTCCGTTTATTGATTTGATATTAACATCCTGCACAGTTTCTAAAGCCCTGAGGTCTGCAGGTTTAAAATATAAATTGACAACAATTAAAAGGAGACAGCAGGCAATGACTGTTAATACAGATTTCGAATAAATATCCAGGGTGAATTTTACATTTGATGTGAAAGTGTTGTTTTTCATTATGTTTCCCGATAAATTTATTGATAAAAAAGCAATGGATTAACTTTAATTACTATATTCACTATATTTATAAAAATATAGCGTTATTTTACCGTAATTTATGTGAAAAAATATTACAAGGAGAGATAAGTAATAATATATGGTAGTTGAAAGTGTCCTTTTTGAGGTTGGGCTCATATTTTTAATAGTTTTAGCAAATGCTTTTTTTGTAGCAGCTGAATTTGCCCTTGTTAAGGTTCGTGCTACACAGCTTCAAACACTGGCGGAGAAGAAAAACAAGAGGGCACAAATAGCTGTAAAATTGGTAACTCATCTTGATGAATTTCTCTCTGCTACACAGGTTGGTATTACAATGACTTCACTTGGTCTTGGCTGGCTTGGCGAGCCTGTCACTGCAAAAATATTGGAACCCGTCTTCCATTTGTTAGGCATCAGCAATCCACAGGCAATACATACACTTTCTATTACGGTAGGTTTTATAATATTAACTTTTCTTCATATAACTATTGGAGAGCAAGCCCCTAAATTTATTTCTATTAAATTCGCAAAACGTACTACATTATTTGTAGCCATTCCGCTGAATATATTTTACCTGATTTTCAAGCCTGCTATTTGGCTGCTGAATGAAGCATCGAATTTTATCCTGAGAATGCTTGGTATTAAATCAATTAATGAAATAGAAAAAACACATTCGGAAGAAGAGTTAAGACTGCTTATTGCAGAAGGAAGGCAATCGGGAGCAATAGACTCCACTGAGCATCAGTTAATTGAAAAAATATTTGAGTTCAATGATAAGATTGCAAGAGAAATTATGGTTCCAAGAAATCATATGATAGCCCTGAACATCAATGATTCACGTGATAAAATATTTCAGACAGTAATTGAAGAAGGATTTTCACGTCTTCCGGTTTATAAAGAAACAATTGATAACATTGTAGGTGTTATTTATACAAAGGACCTGATTTCAGCGGCCGAGCACAGGGAATTGATAACATTATCAGATATTATCAGGCCTGCAACTTTTGTGTCGGGAACAAAGCAAATTGGCAATCTATTAAAAGAGCTGCAGAAAATTAAAGTACATCTTGCAATTGTTGTTGATGAATATGGCGGTGTCGAAGGTATTGTAACTATTGAAGATATCATTGAGGAAATTGTTGGTGAGATCCAGGATGAATATGATGTTGAATCGCAGGATGTTGAAAGAGAAAAAAGCGGGCTCTACCTTGTAAATCCTATGATTAGCATTGAGGATTTTAATAAACGGTTTACCTCTTCTTTACCCGAAGATACTGATTATCAGTCATTGGGAGGATTCCTGCAAAAAGTTACAGGACATATTCCCGAAGTTTATGAAAGAATTGATTATAAAGGCTTAAGCTTCATTATTACTAAAAAAATGGGCAACAGAATACTACAGGTTAGGGTGCAGAAAATGTAGAGGAACCTGTATGTTACTGTGAATCTTTCCCAACTAAAACAACTTCCCGAACTCATTTGCTATTTGATTTCACATTCCCTATTTTAGCTGGACTTTTTTTGAACTTTAAAGGGTTTTATAAATCAATATAAACAAGGAGCAAAATATGAATAAGAGAATTATTATCATTTCATCTGTTATTTTTGTACTTGTATTGGGATTGTTATATATCAATTTTAACAATCTCATTGCAGGTGATAAGGATGGAAAGACATGTAACAGCACTGCGGGATGCACACCAAAATCGAGTGATATAAAAGCTGATAACGATATCAGGGGTGGCAGCGAGTTTGCTGTTTATGAGTTTGTTACCGATAAAGCATATAACGATGAAATGAAGAGCTCATTAAAATCTGAATTACTGAATGTTGCCGGAGTTAAGGATGTTAAGTTCAGCAAGTCATGCGGTTATTCTAAAGTAACAAATGTCTCTATAAGTTATGCTTCAGGTGAAACAAGCGAAGAAACCCTTGCTTCATTTGTGAAGGATAAAAATTATGACTGCTCCGGGCAGAATGGCAATTGTCCTGAGAAAAATACAAAGAGCTCAAAAGAAACCAGAAAGATATAACTAAGTTTTAGTTTCTAAAAAAAGCAGGTCTAGAAATATATCTGCTTTTTTTTATGCCCAATATTTGAACTTCATATTTAATCTTTAAGTTATATTTTTGTTTATAATTTAATCTTTAAGTTATATTTTTGTTTATAATCATAAATATAAACATCATGCCTGAAAAATTCTTAATTGAAAATAAACTAGCTGAATCAAATACGGTTAAGAAAATTATAAACCCTTATAAGAACGAAACCGCATACGAAGTATATTCTGCATCAGCGGAGCACTTTAATCAATCTGCCAATTACCTTGTAAATACATTTGAAAAATACAGGAAGCTGCCTTCATATAAACGGGCTGAATTGCTTTATAAGACAACACAAAAAATAACTGAACAGAAAGAGCATCTTGCAAAAACAATAACCAATGAAACGGGTAAGCCAATAAAGCTCTCACGTGTAGAGGTTGACAGAGCTGTGCTTACATTCCGGCTTGGTGCTGAGGAAGCAACAAAATTGCATGGTGAAATTTTGCCGCTTGACCTGCTGCCGGGCTCTGAAAATAAAACAGGAATTGTGAGAAGGTTTCCGCTTGGGCTGATTCTCGGTATTACACCATGGAATTTCCCGGTTAACTTAGTTGCTCATAAAGTATCACCTGCCCTTGCTTCGGGGAATGTGATAATGATTAAGCCATCATCAAATTCCGTCGTGTGTGCAATCGAGCTCGGGAAGATAATACTCGAAGCATGTAATGAGCTGGGATTGGATTACTGTCCTGTTAATGTGCTGCCTCTATCCGGAAAAGATATGGATGCTCATGTTTCAGATGCAAGAATAAAGCTTGTCAGTTTTACCGGGAGCAGTGATGTCGGCTGGAAATTGAAACAGAAAGTTAACCGCCAGCGTGTGGGACTTGAGCTTGGAGGTAATGCAGGTGTTATAATAGATGAAGTGGAAGACACCGGCAAAACTGCAGTTAAGATATTAATGGGTGGTTTTGCTGCTGCAGGACAAAGCTGTATTTCAGTTCAGCGTGTTTATATTAATGAAAAAATATATGACGCGTTATGCAAATCATTGATAGATGAAGCTAAGAAAATTAAGTTTGGAAATCCGTATGATGAAGATACGGTTGTTGGTCCAATGATTACTGAAGAAGAAGCTATCCGTGCAGAGTCATGGGTAAATGAAGCCCGTAACAATGGTGCTGCAATTCTCACCGGAGGCAAACGTAATGGTGCTGTGCTTGAACCCGCTATAATAGAGAATGCATCTAATAATCTCAATGTGAAATGCAGCGAGGTGTTTGCACCTGTCATTACAATTGAGAAGTATTCATCATTTGAAAAAGCAGTGGATGAAATAAACAACTCACGCTTTGGATTGCAGGCAGGGATTTTCACCAATGATATGAGGAAGATTATGTACGCCTATGATAATATTCATACAGGCGGAGTTATTATAAATGATGTTTCAGCTTACAGGATGGACTCAATGCCGTACGGAGGAACAAAGGACTCCGGCAATACACGCGAAGGTGTTGCTTATGCAATTAAAGAAATGACAGAAGAGAAGATACTGGTTTTGTAGATTTTATCCGTTTTTGGTTTTTTGCATCAAAAACTAAAAAATTAAAAAAGTGCACTTTTCAATGCATATTTTTTTCGTCCAGTCAAAATCTAACTAATTCCGTGAGCATCATTTTCAAACAATATTACGACATGCTATAACTCATAACAATATTATCAAAGAACGGTATTGAGTGATAATACGTATCACTATACAAATGTATATACGATATTTGTGATTGTCAAGTTTTATCTAAAAATAGTTTAATCGAGCGTTAAAAACATGTCAGAACCGGGATTTCACAGATACAATGATTTAACAGGATAGGGATTCCCCCTTTCGAAGGGGGCTAGGGGGATGATTCTAAAATTGACACGGATGAACTTAAAGTATTACTTTAACTCTCCAACATCTGCGACAATAATTTACTACTAAATTTTTCCCATAACGATTTTAGTTAATGATATAGTGAAGTTTTATTTTTCGAAATAAACCTCATTTTCTTCACATAATCGTCATTTTATTCATAGCATCCCGGTGAATTTGACGGAGCTAACTCCTTATACTGCAATGAGTTAACCCCTGTTTTCGAAAAACGATAACCCAACTTGATACTAACTTGAACCCAACTCCGACTCGTTTTGACCCCAACTCAGCACTGTTTTGAACCCAACTCTGATAATTTCGAATTTCGCCTGCCTGCTGCAGGCAGGGATTGTGAATTGCGGATTAACAAGCATTTTTAATATGTCATTCCCGCCCGCCTGTTCAGGCCATGCTTTCCCCACCACGTGTCATTCCCGCATGCCTTTAGCGGGGGGTACCCTCTGGGTCATCCAATCAAATTGTTGAACAAGTCCGGTTGATTAATGATGTACAGATAGAAATATATAAAAATTGGATAATTCCTCACTTCAATTTTCACGCGCTGATTGGATGACCCAGAGGGTACCCCCCGCTAAAAGCATGCGGGAATGACAGGTATAGGCATGCGAAAATGACACATTAGCTGCCGGACTTGAACTACCCAAATAACGGTTTAATTAACCTATTCTCAACTCCGCAGTATGCACAATCAATTGGCTTTGACGGGAATTCCGGAACATCATTCTGAGCACTGCATGACATGCACTTAAATGTTGTTTGAACGCGTGTGGTTTTCCTGCATGCTTCACAATAAACCCTGTAAGAACCTGCCGGAATAAATACTTCAGCACTGCAATGTTCACATTTTCCTTTTTCACCCGGTGGTGTTTCCATTTCAACATACTCAAGTGAAAACCCGGTCATCTTGAGGAAACGCTTTGCATCATCATCGGTAAGATAGGGTAGCCATGCCTGCACAAACATTGAAACCTTCATTTTCAAATGTACCTTTTCGGGGAGCAGGTCATTCATGATTTCATACTTCGGATTGTTATAAAAATCTTTGAATGAATCTTTCATTGTCTCAATAAAAAACTCAGCCATACGGAAAAAGGGTTCAGGCTGTACTTTATGCTGTCCGTTTATATAATTATAAGTTACTGCCTGCTGCATTGCTGCAAGCTTTACCTGCTTTTCATTGTTTGATGTATCAAATGCATAATTTGTACTTGAATCGGCACAAACATCAAGATATAATTTATATTTCATCGCAGTATCAATTGATGGAGGCAAATATGCAGGATATGTTCTGTAATAATAATCCCAGTACTCACGCTGAAGTGTAGAGTACTTTGCTTTATCACCTGCCTGCATTGCATACTGCATTTTATTTGCCATTTCAAGCTTATTAAACTGGTAACTGATTGTTGTAACCGCTGATTGATTCCAGGTGTCCATTCCAATAGAGAAATCAATATCAGTAAATGAACCGCAGTAATCACACATTATATAAGGTGATTTATATTCATTCACCTTTGGTGCCCCGCAATTGATACAAGTAAATTTTTTAATTCTCATAAATTAATCAAACAATAAATTTCCGCTAAAGATACAGAACATGATTTAAAAAGTAAAGAGTTTGAGAGTTTGAGAGTTTGAGAGTTGGGGAGTTCAGAGTTTGGGAGTTTGAGAGTTCAGAGTTTGAGAGTTTGAGAGTTCAGAGTTTGGGAGTTTGAGAGTTTGAGAGTTTGAGAGTTCGAGAGTTTGGGAGTTCAGAGTTTGGGAGTTTAAAGAAGATTGAAAATTGGTGTTAGACAAGGGGTTACTGATATAGGTACTGAAGAATTTGCATAAGTGAAAGAGTTTTATTAACAACTCCAGATTTCAATTAATGGATTACCCCTTGTCTATCACCAATTGAAAATCTCCTTGTCTATGTGCAATTTTCAATCTTCTTTAAACTCCCAAACTCTGAACTCCCAAACTCTCGAACTCTCAAACTCTCAAACTCTCAAACTCTCAAACTCTTTTTCCTGTTTATTTTCTCAACTTCTTATTATTTTTGGATGCAGGTTAAATAATTCCTGTTACAAATTTTGAATACTAAGCTTTACACTTCAAATAACAGTTTCTTAAATTGTCCTTTTGAAACGGGACAAACAGTGAATCCTAATTCATTTCTTTATAAACTTTTATTCCAATATATTAATTATGCCAAGAGATAAAATATTAGAGATTGCCCGTGAGACAGCAATGTCTTTAATGAATATTCAGACAAAAAGAGAATTTACAAAAATGACCGAAGACCCTATCATAGGATGGAAGGTACAGAAATATTTAGATGAAATATATAAAGCAGTACAAAAAGGTCAGGAATTAAATACAAAACAAAGAATCTCACAAAAGGTTCATTAAAATAATTTTGGCTTCATCAGTGAGATGATGCATCAAAAAAATACTAAAGGAAGGTAACAAAATGTCAATCGTACTGGATGGTTCGGGTTTAACAGTAGAAAAGCTTGTCCGGATAGCAAGGCACCGTGAAAAGGTCGAGCTTCATCCCGATGCTCTTGAACGCATAAAAGTATGCCGTGAAATGCTGGAAGAAAAGATTCGCAATCATGAAATTATGTATGGTGTAAATACGGGAATAGGTGAATTTTCAGAAGTGGTATTAAACGACGAGCAGGTAAAGGATTTCCAGAAATATCTTATATATAATCATTCCGCCGGAATAGGGGACCCGGCTCCAATTGAGTATGTAAGAGGTGCAATGGCAGGGAGAATTAATGTACATGCACATGGTAATTCAGGATGCAGACCGGAGATTACAAACACTCTTATTGAGATGTTAAACAAGGAAGTTACGCCCGTTGTTTGCCAGAAGGGTTCTGTCGGTGCATGCGGTGATTTAGCTCCAATGTCTCAGGTAGCACTGCTTATGATGGGTGAA
Organism: Ignavibacteriota bacterium; assembly: GCA_003820375.1. Taxonomy (GTDB): domain Bacteria; phylum Bacteroidota; class Ignavibacteria; order Tepidaquicellales; family OLB5; genus RPQH01. The sequence continues at coordinate 16,479 of RPQH01000024.1, read as the reverse complement.
GGTGAAGCATTTTACAAAGGTGAACGCCTTCCCGGAAGCATTGCATTTGAAAGAGCCGGCATATTAATACCCGGATTAAAAGCTCGCGACGGATTGGCTACTATTAACGGTTCCAACCTGCTTACTGCAATGAGTGCAATACATCTTTTTGATATTAACCGCTGGCTTAAACAGGCGGAAATTGCATCTGCTATGACACTGGAAGCCCTGCTTGCAAACCTGAAACCGTATAATGAAAAACTTCATCAGCTCCGCGGATTTAACGGTGCAGTCCGCTGTGCTAAAGCCATAATGAAATGTATTAAAGGCAGCGACCTTGTTACCGGCAAAATAAAAACTAAAGTTCAGGATGCTTATTCAATGCGTTCGACTCCGCAGGTTATTGGTGCGGCTCATGATGCTGTTGCTTATGCTAAATCACAGGTTGAAATTGAATTGAACGGTGTAGGAGATAACCCGATATTTCTTCCGGAGGAAAGATTAACATTAACCGGAGCAAACTTCCAGGGAACACCGGTATCACTTCCGATGGAAATGGTTGGAACGGCAGTAACTATGATAAGTGTACTTTCGGAAAGAAGATTGAACAGGCTGCTAAATCCTGCATTAAGTGTAGGACTGCCGGCATTCCTGACCAAAGGTGCAGGAATGTTTTCCGGTATGATGTTGAGTCAGTATACTGCAGATACATTAATAGTAGAACAAAGAATACTTTGTACACCGGCTGCAATGGCATCAATTCCTGCAGCGGCTGACCAGGAAGATTTTGTCTCAATGGGAATGAACACAGCCATTAAGACCGGGCAGATTCTTGATAATGCTTATGGTATACTTGGAATTGAATTTATGGCTGCAGCACAGGCATTGGATTTCCGTGAGTTTACACCGGGACAGGGTGTTTCTGCGGCTAAGAAAGTTATACGCAAATATATTGAACATCTTGATATTGACCGCCCGTTATACAGAGACCATACTAAAATGAAGGAACTGGTGAAATCATGTGAGATACTTGCTGAAGTGGAGAAAGAAGTGGGGAGCCTGGAAGATTTAACAGTAACTGCAAAAACGGTAAATGGTAAGAAAGTGAAATAGAGTGTGTTGAGTGTATAGAGTGTGTTGAGTGTGTTGAGTGTGTTGAGTGTGTTGAGTGTGTTGAGTGTGTTGAGTAATTTTATGGATTCTGGAATTAACGCAGGATTAAACAGGTAAGGATTCCCCTTTCGAGAGGGGTGGATCCCGATGGAGCGACAGCGGAAATCGGGAGACGGGGTGTGTTTTTAAAAGTATAGAGTGTATAGAGTGTGTTGAGTGTATAGAGTTTGGAGTGTATAGAGTGTGTTAAGTGCAACAGTGTTAAAGCATAGAAAAAAGCCGGAGCAAATCCGGCTTTTTTAATTTAAAATTTTACCGAAAACCCGCCGTTAACAATTCCATTATACCCGAGCCCCAGCTCTAAAAATCCGCCGATTTTATTGCCGACACGAATTCCAAGTGCATTAACCTGAACTGCTAATGTGCTTCCGCTGTTGTTATATGGTTCTTTTGTAACGGTTGATGTAGCCTTTGCATTTGCAAAAGTCATACCCAGGCTGATACCTGAGTAAAGCTGAATGATGTTTTTAGGTGAATAAATAAAATTGGCGTTACCCATTAACGTATAAAATTTTACACTATAATGAGTTTCCGTTCTTGGTTCGGTTGACGAGCTGTAATTTGTTATACTCATACCTGTGTATGAAGCAGTCAAACCAAAACTTATATTGCTGCTAACGAATTTATTATATTTGAGAATGATAGGTCCTGATGCACCTGAAATATCAGAGGAATCCGTGAAAATATCAAAAGCATAAATCAATAAGCCTATTCCGAGATCTGTTCCTATTTCCTGTATTGAGCCAAAGCCGTAACTGAAAGCCATCTCGTTTTTTAATTTCTGTGATTGAATATCAGGTGTAAAAATAAAAAGGATGATTAGAAGCAATAAAGTTTTTTTCATTACCGGTAATTTAATTTAAGACAAGATAATTCAGATATAAATATTTATAAAATAAATATTTAAAACAAAAATATTGAATTAACATACAATAATAAATTGATATTGATACCGAAAACGAGTGAGTTTATAATAGTATGTTTACTATATTAAATTTATATGGTTTGCATTACAAATAAGATATTATCATTAATTTTATTTTCAGCTTTCAACTTGCCTGCAAATGATGAGAAAGCTAGAGCAAACAAATATAAACCGGTCTTCACAATACCTGCAATGTACTTAGACCGTGAAAGTTGTCGCTAACTTAAAGGATTTAATTGATTTAAGGCATAAACACGGAGTGCAGGGGAAACCGGGTTATGGTGAATTGCCGGATTTCTGAATTAACATGAACAACAGGATAAGCAGCAGCAGATTTTTCAATACCCCCAAAATACTTTATGGGAACCTAAAAGCTCAAATTTTGCATAAATATTGTAGAGATAAATTGAATTTTTTCACCTTAATATTATCTTGTATTTACAGCTAATTCTTGATAAATTTAAGGGATAAACCGGAAGTTAAAAAAATTAAATGGAGGGTAATAAAATGTCAGAAGAAAAAGGTATGGCAAAAGGGCTTTTGATAGGTTTTCTTGCAGGCGGTATTGTCGGAGGTATTTTTGCTCTTCTATATGCTCCCAAAAGCGGCAAAGAGCTCAGAGCCGATATAAAAATAAAAAAAGATGAAATACTTGATGATGCTGAAGAATATCTTGATATTGCAAAACATAAAGCACAGGACCTTATCAACGAAGGCAAAAGAAAATCCGAAGAGTTAATTTCGGAAGCAAAGAAAAAAGCAGGTTCACTGCTTGAGGATGCGAATAAAATTCTTAACGTAGCTAAAGATAAAACAACTGCAACACTTGAAACGGCAAAAGAAAAAATCGCAGATGAGTCTGTTAAAGTAAAAGATGCCATTAAAGCCGGCGTTGATGCTTACAAAGATGAAAGAAACAAAGGTTAAGAGATTTTTTTAAATTAGCATAAATTAAATGTGATGGATACACTGGATACCGTAGTAGTAATTGCTGAGATAATTCTTTTTTTGGTTTTGGCTGTGCTCGGAATTTATCTCATAGTTTCACTTAAGAAGATTACGAAGACGATGGATAAGGTTCAGCAGGATGTTGAAGGACTGCAGAAGAAGATAGAACCTGTTTTAGATAATGCACAGGTTATATCTTCTAATGTAGCGGAAATTACTAACAATGTTAAGCTGCAGGTTGCTAAAGTTGAAACAATTGTGGATTCAGTAAAGGAACGAGCCGACTCTATTATTGAATTCGAAAAGAATACACAAAGGGAAGTTGAATCACAGGTAAATAATGTATTGAACCTGGTCTCTTCATTTAGTACAGGAGTCAGAACATTTATTAAAGCTCTTACCGGTTCAGATAATCTTCCCGGCAAGCGTAAATCGTATACTCCGTTATCAGAAACATCCGACGAAGATTTCTGAAAAGAATCCAAAATATTAACACTATAACATTAGCTTAATTATAAAGTAAGGGGAAATTTATTGGGTACTATTAATTCTAAACAGATTAGGAACCTCGTAATTGCAGGCCATGGAGGTTCAGGAAAAACTATTCTTGCTGAATCTATTTTATATTGCACCGGTACCACTACCAGGTTCGGAAGAATAGAAGAAGGAACTACTGTTTCCGATTACAGCAAAGATGAAATTGCAAGACAGATTTCTATTAATTCATCGGTGCTGTGCTTGAATGTAAATAACCATAAGCTGAACATAATAGATACACCCGGATACACTGATTTTACCGGTTCCGTTAAATCTGCTATGAGAGTTATGGATACCGCACTCATTGTTGTCAATTCGGTTGAAGGCGTTGAAGTCGGAACCGAAATAACAGTTGGATATGCCAAGGAATACGGCATCGAAACTGTTTTTGTTGTTAATAAGATAGATTATGAGAATTCCAAGTTCGATAATACTATCAGCCAGCTTAAAGAATATTATGGAAATCATGTTGCAGTAGTTCAGTTCCCGGTGAACGAAGGACTTAATTTTGACAGCATCGTTGATGTTATCAAAATGAAAATGCTGAAGTTTTCCAGGGATACAAAAAGTGAATATACCGAGGAAGATATTCCTGATGACCTGAAAGATAAAGCACAGCAGCTTCACCAGGAATTGGTGGAGATTGTTGCTGAAGAAGATGAAGAGCTCATGAATAAGTTCTTTGAAGCAGGCGGTTCATTATCCGAAGAAGACCTTGTTCACGGATTATCTAAAGGTATAAAAGAGAAATTAATATTTCCGGTTATATGTACTTCTGCAATTCACAATATTGGGACATCAACATTAATTGATTTTGTAATTAATTACTGTCCTAACCCGCTTGATTCCGCGATATTCAGCGGAACGAAGACAGGCAATGGTGAGCTTGTTGAAATTAAACCAACAACAACCGGTGAACCGATATTATTCGTGTTTAAAACATTATCAGAGCCGCACGTTGGTGAAATGTCATTTTTCAGAGTGCTTTCGGGCTCGGCAACTGCAGGTATGGATTTGCAGAACCAGAACAGGAATAAAATTGAGCGTCTTACACAGATATTCCAGATGAACGGCAAGAACAGGAAAGAGCTTACTGAAATTGTAACAGGCGATATCGGTGCTGTTGTAAAGCTGAAAGATACTCACGTTAATAATACACTAACCGGGAGAAGCTTCAATGTGTCTGTTGATGAAATTGTATTTCCTGACCCGTTAGTATCAAGTGCATTAACACCAAAGGCAAAGGGTGATGAAGATAAAATTGCAGCGGGCTTAAGCCACTTGCATGAAGAAGACCCCACATTCCTTTTCACCTATAACCCGGAACTCGGACAGACTATTATCAGCGGACAGGGTGAACTTCACCTTACCGTTATTATTAACCGCTTAAAAGAAAAATACGGTGTAGATGTAAATGTAGTTGAACCCAAAATACCTTACCGTGAAACTATAAAAGGTAAAATTGAAAGTGTAGAATATAAACATAAGAAACAATCCGGCGGGCATGGACAATACGGGCATGTTTTCTTACGCCTTGAACCGATGAAGAGGGGACAGGGTTTTGAATTTATTGATGAAATAGTCGGCGGTGTGATTCCCGGTAAATTTATTCCTGCAGTTGAAAAGGGTGTACGCGAAGCTATGGTAAAAGGACCGCTTGCAAGTTATCCCGTTGTTGATGTGAAAGTTGCTTGTCATTACGGTTCATATCATGATGTTGATTCATCAGAAATGGCGTTCAAGATAGCCGGGGCACAGGCATTTAAAAAAGGATTCCTTGAAGCTAAGCCAATACTTCTTGAGCCAATTTATGAAATACAGGTAACAGTACCTGAAGAATTCATGGGTGATGTTATGGGTGATATTTCATCAAGAAGAGGCAAGATATCAGGGATGGACTCAAACGGAAAACTGCAGGTAATTAAGGCAACTGTACCTCTTGCTGACCTGCATAACTATGCAACAAAGCTCCGTTCAATTACACAGGGCAGGGGAATATTCAAACGTAAATTCTCCCATTATGAAGAAGTACCGAAAGAAGTTGAAACAAAGATTATAGCTGAAGCACAGAAAGAAAAAGAAGCAGCAGCAGCGTAAGAGTTCGGGAGTTGGAGAGTTGGAGAGTTGAGAGTTGGAGAGTTGTGAGTTGGAGAGTTGTGAGTTGGAGAGTTGTGAGTTGGAGAGTTGTGAGTTGATGTCAAATTAGACTTTTAAATTACTTAAGAGTTCAATAAATATTATAGCGAAGCAATCCCAATAATGAAATGATGGATTGCTGATGACAAATTGCGAGCCGGTAAGGTTGTAAGGATTTGATAAGCAACTTAGACTTTTAAATTACTTAAGTGTGAAATAAATTTGATAGCGAAGCAATCCCAAATATGGAACGAAAGATTGCTTCGCTTCTTTATAAATATTATAGCAATTTTTCCAATATAAATCCTTCATCTCATTATTGGGATTGCTTCGCTTCCTTATTATAAAAAAAAATTAATTATATTTGAATAAATGAACGTTTTAAAAAATATATTCTACAAAACCGGCTCGCAATGGAGGGAAACTTATGGATAAACTCTGGTCACCGTGGCGTTCAAAATATATAGATTCTTTTAAGCCCGGAAATGAAAAAAATGACGGCTGCCTTTTTTGCAACATGGTAAATGCCGATAAGGATAAGGAAAATTATATAATTCACAGAAGCAGCAATTGTTTTATTGTGATGAACCTTTATCCTTATAACAGCGGGCATTTAATGATTGTACCTTACATTCATACTTCTACATTGAATGATTTGGACGATGAAACAAACCTTGATTGTATGAAGAATATTAACTTTGGGTGCGAACTGCTAAAAGCATCTATTCATCCGCACGGATATAACATCGGTGCAAACCTTGGCAGGTGTTCGGGAGCAGGTATAGATGGCCATATTCATTTCCATATCGTACCTCGGTGGGATGGCGATACGAACTTCATGCCTGTATTTAATGATGTGAAGGTGGTATCTGAAGCGATGGAAGATACATATAATAAACTGAAAGAAGCGCTTGCTTCAATTAAGTATTGAAAACCAGAACCATGATTATACAGTTTAAAAGATTATTTATTATCTGAAATTTCTTAAATGTTATTTGCTACTCTTTTCCCTTTAATTTTACAAAAATTCTTCATATTATTGTAATTCAATTAAATTTTGCTCCCATCGACTAAGGGTTAGGTCACCACCCTTTCAAGGTGGTAATACGGGTTCGAATCCCGTTGGGAGCGCCAATCCAATTGCGAATTTCGCCTGCCTGCTGCAGGCAGGAATTGTGAATTGCGAATTATAGCCAGTCCTGAACAAGGTTTGGCTTTTTATTTAGTTAATGCAGGTTCTCCTGCTATCCGGCTATCGCCTTCAGCGGGATTTCACTTCGTTCAAGAATCCCGTTGGAAGAGCATGGTAAGTATTCCCGCGAAAAAGCGGGGATCTTTATTTATGGTAATGCAGGTTCTCCCGCTTGCGCCTAATTGTCAATAGGAGGTACTCGGATTAGTTCAATCATCCCTTTTAAAAGTATAGAACTTTTGTAATAATTTTTACTTCCTTTTTTTAATTATTTGTGTCTTCTATATTAAATAAGATCTTGTTTTTATTGGTATATGTACTTTGTTTGGGTATAATTGTTTTAAATTATTTAAAATATATTTCCATGAATAAATTTTGTTTAGCTGCAATCATTCTATTTTTCTGCTATAATTCTCAAACTGCAATCTCTCAAACGTCTCCCTGTGATACTATTATTCCTCTGACCAATATGATATTTAATTGGCAGGATTACCCCGGTGCCGTTGCTTATGATTTCCTCATTACATGGGATTCGGCGTTCAATTCTACAAAACTGCATGCGATTGGTTTATCAGAATCCCGGTTTACAATTTCGAATGGCTGGGTTGTTTTTTCTGATGATACATGTTACTACTGGAGATGGAAACCCGTTATGAAAGCCGGGTCCAGCTCATGGTCTTCCGGCTGCAAATTTTGTACACATGCACTGATAGGCATAAATAATATACACGAAAAAATGCCTTCTGAATATATGCTGAATCAAAATTATCCTAATCCTTTTAATCCTGAAACAAAAATTACTTTTTATGTAAAAGAATGTTCAGAAGTAAAACTAATCATTTATAATACTATTGGCGAACAAATAGGAATATTAGCAGATGGTAGTTTTTCACAGGGTTTTTATGAAGTAAAATGGAATGCATCGAAATACCCGAGTGGTATATATTATTATAAAATGACAGCCGGTGATTTTATTGATATAAAAAAAATGATAGTATTAAAGTAAATTGGTGAATGATAAATTCATATTTAAAAGTTAAGTTTCCTTAACATATAAAAGCTGAATTTATTGTTTAATGTAAAACCATCCCGTATTTGTTATTTTTTAAATGTTTTTATCTTCTAAATTTCCTTATTATTGTAAAATCAATACTTTAAGATTAAAATTTAAGTTAATTCTTTATATTGCACAATAGTATGAGAAAACTCTTTCTCTTTTTGCTGCTGCTTCTCCCGCTCACATTGCATTCTCAAGCCTTCAAAGGATTTGGATTGAAAATAAACTTTACCACCAGCCAATACGGGTGGAAAAATCCTGACACGGCTGTATCACGTTTTTACAAAAGCAGTCCTGATATAAAAACGTTAGGGTTTGGTTTGTATGGAGAACTGTTTAGTAAAAAAAATTTCTCTATCATGACAAACGTGTACTATAGAAGCAGGGAGTTTATTTTTAAGTACGATAAGTATGATGTTAACATGAATAAGATTGGTGAAGCCGATGTAAAAAACAGTTTTTCATTTATTTCATTTGCACTAACACCTAAAGCAAAATTGAACTATAAAAAAATTAGCTTTTATGTATTTGGCGGACCAAGGTTTGATTTTATCTTTCACAAGAATATAGATAAAGATTTCGAAAACATTTTTTTTAAATCCAAAGATATCCTTTACGGATTATCATTGGGGCTGGGGACTTCAATAAATATTTCTAAAGAGTTCAATCTACTGCTGGATTTTTATTTTAACCCGGATATTAATAAAACTTATAATTCTCCTACCGGATATATCAGGAATAATGAGCTCGGTATTATTTTCGGAGGAGGTATTTTCAATCCAAAAAACAGATGAATATACAAATAAAAAATAAGCATGCTGCCTTTACAATTCTCTTAATGCTGGCATCCTTTTTATATTCGTGTTATAATGACCATGGAGCCAATACAATAATTGAAGAACCGTACAGGATAAAAGTGGACGATTTTACATTTTCCAATGATACTTTATCTGTTGCAGATACATTAACTGTATATTTTCTTGGAACAGCCGGAACAGATACGTGCCACAAATTTTCTCATTTTCAATATACGAAGGAAGACCACAGGGCGGATTTTACAGTGTGGGGAAATTACAGGCATAAGATGGCGGGAACTTGCAAAGACTCAATAATGACCATGGACGGGATATATTTTAAGATATATCCATTTATACCGGGAGATTTTTCTGTAGCTGTTCATCAGCCCGATGGCTCTTTGTTTAGCAAAACTGTTTTTATAAAATAAAAACCTTCCGGATTTTTTTAGTGAAAATATATTATAAAACGTGATGGCGGGTATATCAAAGTGTGGGTGTTATCCCGTTCACTTTCAAGATACAATAGCGGCAAAAATAAAAATTTGAATTTACAATAAAATATACTATTCAGTTAGTAAATAACAAAAAGCCGAGCGACCCCAGCCCGGCTTTTCCAAGAGAGGAGGAGACTAACGTTTATTTCATAAGAACCATTCTATGAATTTCGGTGTAATCTCCAGCCTTCAACTTATAAAAATATACTCCGCTTGCCATGTTTGCGGCATTCCAGTCTATTTCATATGTTCCCGGATTCATCTGCTTATTTACAAGTACTGCCACTTCTTTTCCAAGCTCATTATATACTGTTAAATTTACATTATCCTGTTTTGCAATTTGCATCTTAATTTTTGTTGATGGATTGAACGGGTTAGGATAGTTTTGATAAAGCTTAAACCCGTCAGGTGAAGTATTGCTGTTATTATGTGTGCCGGTCATAACCAAATCGCATTTGGCAATATTTGTAGCGTTTACGCCGTTAACCGTTCCGAATATACCGCCGGTTATTAACTGGTCATTAAATATCATAGCTGCATTTGCCCCTGAATAATTACCGCAGCAATAACCGCTTCCCATAGATGAAAAAGAAGTACCATTCCATTTTGAAATACCGTTGCAAGCTAAACCACCTGCAATTGCATAAGTACCTGCTACATACAAATCATTTCCATAAACAGCCAAACCGAAAACATAAGGATAAGTACCGCCGCTGCATCCGCTGCCAAGAGCATACCATGTTGAGCCATCCCATCTTGCCAGGTCATTAGCACTAAGTCCTCCGGCAGTATTAAACAATCCGCCGGCGATCAAATCATTGTTATAAACAGCAAGTGTATATACTACACCTGAAATACCTGAACCTAAAGCAGACCAATTAGTGCCATCCCACTGAGCGATTCTTCCTGCACTCATTCCGCCGGCAGTAGAAAAGAAGCCTGCGGCAATTAATTTATTATTCCAAACAGTTAAAGCCATTACCTGTCCCTGTGACCCGCCTGTACCTGCACCGAGCGGAGCCCAATTATGTGTATCCCATGAAGCAATATGATTAGCCGGACCGTTTGCATCAGTGAAATAACCTCCAACAATTAACTTACCATTATAAACTGTTAAAGCGGAAACATAGCTGTTCGTGCCGCCCTCAGGATCTTCCCAGATAGTACCATTCCAGCTTGCTATAAAGCTGACCGGTACACCACCGGCATTAGTGAACATTCCCCCTACATAAAGCTTATTTTGATATGCACATAAAGCACTGACTCTCCCGTTAACTCCGCTGCCGAGGTCAACCCAGCTTGAGCCATCCCATTTTTTTATTCCAAAATTTCCGCCTGCATAAAGTTCACCGTTATACTCACCCAGAGCATAAAGCCAACCGGTGCCGCCGCCAATTGCAGACCAGTTCTGAGCATTTGACTGAATTATACCAAACAGCAATAATGACAAAATTGATATTGTTTTTAATGTGTTTTGTAAAGTTTTCATAGTGGTTCTTATTTAATTTTATGATTTAATTATACAAAATTAGCAGGGTGAACCTAAAAGGAAGTTTAAAGGATTCTTAAAATATGCTTAAAAAAGTAAGAGTCGAGGAGTCGGGAGTTGAAGAGTTTGAGAGTTAAGAGCCGGAAGTAGAGTAAGATTAATTAACTGAATCATAGATTAGTATGATTAACCAGATTAATCTCTTTTCCGGTATTTTAAAACTTAATAAACTTAATAAACTTAACGAACTTAACAAACTTAACAAACTTGAGGGAAGGTGATTACCGCAATTGTGCCTTTTGCAGATTCACTGGTGAATGATATGGTTAGATTTTGTACATCAATCAATCTTTTTACAATTGCCAGCCCTATTCCGTGCCCTTTTATTTCGGAGTTACGGGCTTCATCAATGCGGAAGAACCGGTCAAATATTCTGGCTAAGTGTTCTTTCTGTATGCCAATTCCGTAATCTTTAACTGAGCATGTTACAGCATAATCTGTTTTTGTAATTTCAATATCTATTCTCTTATTACCATTTGAATATTTCACAGCGTTTGAAATTAAATTTTCTATTATTACATCAATCATAAATGGGTCTGCTTTAACAGGATATTTATCTTTTTCATCAAAACATATATTTATGCAGTGTTCTTTTGCCTGCTCCTGCATTCTTAATACCGTATACTTTACACTATCGACCAGCTCAATTTCTTCTGTCAGCGGCTGAAGCTTTCCGCTTTCATATCTTGCAAGCATTAATAACTGGTCAATAATCGCTGACATTCTGTTCACTTCTTTTATACAGTACGAAATTTTCTTTTCGTAATGCTCTATATCTCTTGGCTTGCGAATAAGGACTTCGAGTGTGCCTTTTAAAACAGAAAGGGGAGTTCTAAGCTCATGTGATGCATCGGCTGTAAATTGTTTTTCTCTTAATACTGCATCTTCAAGCCGTTCAAGTAATCCGTTTATAGTCGAAGTAAGTGTATAAATTTCATCTTTGTTTACAGGAAGCTCTACTCTTTCATATAGATTTTCCTTTGTAATTTTTTCTGTTGTGGATATAACTTTATGAATTGGAATGATGCTTTTTTCTGCTATCCATCTTGTCAGGAAGAACAGAATTACCAATGCACCCAAAAAGCCAATTACCAGAACTTGTTCAAGCTTGTTCAAAACTAATATTGCTGTCTCCTGCGATACAGCAATCATTAAGTAACCTGAAACAAAACCCGAAGAGGTTATTAAAGGAAGCTGAACTTCACGTATCGGGCGGCTTGAAAGAAATGAATTAATGTATATTTTTTCATTGATTAAAGGGATGAACTCTAAATTATTATCATGAAGGTTATCTGTTTTTTTCAGAACTTCTTTATGCCTGTCAATAATTTGAATAAATGTTGGATTTACTTCAACCTGTGAATGCTCTCTTTCTTCCCATTCGTAAGGATTCACTAAAAGTATCTTCCCGCTGTCAATAACCAGTCCTCTTGAAACTTCATTGATTTCGGTATCAAGCTGTTCATCCAGGTGTGAATACACAGCATTTTGAACAACAGCATATGTGATAAGAAATAATATTGCAGTCAATACGGCAGTTGCAGTAAGATACAGAAAAGCAATTCTATTTCTTAATTTAAAATTCATTCTTCCTCGCGAGCCATATATCCAACGCCTCTTAAAGTGTGGATTAAGTTTTTGCTGCCGCCGGTATCAAGCTTTTTTCTCAGGAAATTAATATAAACATCTATTACTGAAGTATCGGAATCGAAATGAATATCCCACACATGCTCTATAATGCGTGTCCTGGTGCAGACTTTATTTTTATTCCTGATAAGGAACTCAAGCAACGAAAATTCTTTTGGGGTTAACTCTATTTCTTTCAGGCTGCGGAATACACGGTGAGTGTCAAGGTTCATTTCAATATCACCAAGCTTTAACTTATTGCTTTCACCGGTCTTTGTCCTAAGCTGAACGCGGATGCGTGCAAGAAGCTCTTCAAATTCAAATGGCTTTTTGATGTAATCATTTGCACCTTCTTCAAGCGCAAATACAGTATCCTGCACGGTATCTTTAGCAGTAAGGAAAATAATTGGAACAGATTTATTTTGTTTCCTGAACTGCCTGCAAACCTCTATACCGCTGATTCCGGGCATCATCCAGTCCAATAATATTACATCATAATCATTTACGGAAGCGAGTTCATATCCTTTGCTTCCGTCATTAGCTGCATCAACTGCAAAACCTTCTTCTTCCAATCCATCCTTTAAAAAACCCGAAATCCCTTTTTCATCTTCTACTATCAGAATTCGCATAATATTATTTAGCTATGGTTTAATAATATACAAAGTTATTTAACGTCTCTTAAAGCAAGATAAGTAAATTCTTAAAAATCGCTTAAAATTGAAATTGAGCAAATTTAATTGAAATTGAGAAGAATTAGTATATAAAAAATACAACAATTGATCTGATTTAAATGTCTGAATCACAGATTACACTGATAATAACTGATTACGCTGATAAATAGATAAATCAATTTTATTGAGTCCTGTGACACCTGAAATATATTATCATTTTATGAGGGTAAGATTATTAACGAAAAATATTTCTGTCTGTATTTTGTAGTTTTAGAGTAATTATGTTAAATATTTTATCAGTGCAATCAGTATAATCAGTATAATCTGTGATTCAGACAATATGCTTTCATCAGTATAATCAGTGTAATCTGTGATTCAGACAACCCATTCTTAATTAAATTCAATTTCCCTGTTTCCGCTACATATTTACCCTTTTTTTTTAATTATATTGTATTATAAATTAGTAATTTATCCCTTTTTTCTTAATAAATATGAAAAATATATCTAAATTATTCGTAATAATAACAATGATGTTATTATTAGTATCAATTTCATTTTCACAGGAGTGGGTTCGTTTAATGAATGACCCCACATCTAATTTTTACGATGTACAAAGTGAGTTCTATAAATACTGGGAAGGAAAAACCCCGCAACGCGGTCAGGGCTGGATGCCTTTCAAAAGATGGGAATATTTTATGGAGCCAAGAGTATATCCAACCGGTAACCGTCCGGACCCAACTGCTACTTACAGGGAAATGCAGAAATACAGAAATGTACATAAAGACAGGGTAAATGATGAGAGCGATTGGACCTCAATGGGTCCTACAAAATGGCTATCCATCAGTTATAATCCGGGTATTGGCAGAATAAATTGTATAACTGCTCATCCGGTTAATCCTGATATAATATATGCAGGTGCACCATCAGGCGGTTTGTGGAAATCTACCAACGGCGGATTAAACTGGACAATTTTAACTGACCATCTTTCTGTAATAGGTGTTTCAGGAATTGTTGTTACATCAAGAACACCAAGCACTATATATATTGCAACAGGCGATGGTGACGGCGGAGCCACTTACAGCATCGGAGTTTTAAAAAGTACCGATGACGGTGCTACATGGGATACAACGGGTTTAAGTTACCCGGTTTCACAGGGTGCAAGGATAAATAAACTTATCTCAAGCCCGTTGAACAGGAACATTCTTTTTGCTGCGTGTACAAATGGATTATTCCGTTCAACAAACGGGGCGGCAACATGGACACAGGTGTTAACAGGTCATATTAGGGATATTGAATTCAATCCTTCCGATTTAAATATCTATTATGCAGTAACGACATCATTTTATAAATCAACCGATGGCGGCGAATCATTTTTCCCAACAGGTACAGGGCTTCCATCTGCAGGATTGGGAAGAATGGCGATTGGTGTAAGCCGTGCAGGTGCTAATTATGTTTATATACTTGCTGCTAATTCTTCAGACGGCGGATTCCTTGGGTTCTACCGTTCAACAGATGCAGGTGCGACATTTAAAGAGACAATTACTACACCTAATATACTTGGTTACTCTCCGGATGGTTCACAATCCGGTGGTCAGGGATGGTATGATTTATGCGTAGCTGTTTCGCCAATAAATCCGAATATAGTATACACGGGAGGCATTAACATATGGAAATCAACCAACGGCGGTGATAACTTTACATGCAATGCTTACTGGGTTTGGCCGCCTGACCAGTATGGATATGTACACGCTGATGTTCACACCCTTGATTTTTACGGTAATACACTTTATACAGGCACAGATGGCGGGTTGTTTAAGTCAACAAATTTTGGTACAAACTGGGCAGATATTTCCGAAGGAATGGCAACGACACAATTTTACAGGTTTGGCGGAACTCCGCAGAATCCCAATTTACTAATTGGCGGTACTCAGGATAATGGCTCAAATATGTATGTTGACGGAGTCTGGACTCATGTGCTCGGTGCAGACGGCATGGAAGCAGCTGTTGACCCGACAAATGAAAACATACTTTATTGTTCAAGACAAAACGGCGGTTTGAACAGGTCAACTGATGGCGGTAATAACTTTGTACCTATTTATGGCGGTATCACCGGTACAGGAGGATGGATAACTCCTTTTGTGCTTGACCCCGTTAGACCCGCTACAATATATACCGGATTCCAGGATATTTGGAAATCAGATGATAAGGGTGATACATGGACAAAATTAAGCAGCTTAAATGTTTCCTCTTTCAGGGCAATTGCAATTGCCAAATCGGATAATAATTATATTTATGCTCTTAATTCCAGTACTGTATACCGCACAACAAACAATGGCATTGACTGGAAAGATATAACCACAGGATTACCGGGAAATGCAAAAACATACGTTGATGTAAGTGATTCTGACCCGTTGGAACTGTGGGTAACTTTATCCGGATATGTTGCAGGAGAGAAAGTATACCATTCAACAAACGCAGGTGATAGCTGGACTAATGTAAGCGGTACACTTCCAAACCTACCTGCAAATTGTATTAAATATTTAAATCCTGATCGTCTCTTTATCGGTATGGATGTTGGTGTGTATTATACAGACTATACTTTGACCGACTGGCAGCCGTTTATGGTTAATCTGCCAAACGTTGAAGTAAGCGAATTTGAAATTTATGCCCCAACTAACAAGATAAGAGCAGCGACGTATGGAAGAGGTATATGGGAATCACCAATACCACCGATGGTTGGAATTTCTTCCAATGGAAACAATATTCCTTACAGCTATGCATTACATCAGAATTACCCGAACCCGTTCAACCCGAGAACTACTATTAAGTTTGATTTAGCAGCAAAGGGAATGGTATCGTTGAAGATATTTAATATACTCGGCCAGGAAATAAAGACACTGGTTAATTCAGAGCAAACACCGGGTACAAAAACCGTAACATGGGATGGAACGAATAATGCAGGTATTACAGTAACCTCAGGAATATATATTTATGAATTGAAGGCAGGCGATTTCAGGGATACAAAGAAGATGGTATTTTTGAAATAAGTTTTAATTTTATTATTTAATAAGGCCATCCTGCCTAACAGGATGGCCTTTTATTTTTCGTAAAACCTTAGTTACTAATTCACCTTACGCAAACAATCAATTTTGTCCTGAGCCCCGGGTACTAGCATAGGCGTCAAGTTAACAGTAAGGAGATTTGAAATTGATAAAAGACAAGGGGTAACAGTATTGATATGAATGTTCCATAAATAATGTTAAATATCATATAAATAATTCTAATCATTAATGTTTTTATTACCCCTTGCAAATCACAATTTAACACAGAGTAAACACATAAGCGTCAAGTTAAGGATGAAGAGATTCCATCTTTGTTCCTTCAAGGATTGAATT
>RPQH01000023.1 GCA_003820375.1 Ignavibacteriota bacterium | reverse complement strand
TTGGGTTTGTTGTGTTTAGTGTGTTGAGTGTGTGGAGTGTGTTGAGTGTGTTGAGTGTGTTGAGTGTGTTGAGTGTGTTGAGTGTGTTGAGTGTGTTGAGTGTGTTGAGTGTGTTGATGCAATTATCTCTTTCCCAAATGGAAATTTGGGAAAGAGATTTTTTTTATAAACTATATTTTAAGATTGTCCGTATCATTTCCGTACTGTCGTACAGCACTAATAAATATATCTGTAAATGTTTGAGCCCGCAATTTTTCTACTTAAAGAACTTAAAGAACTTAACAAACTTAAAGAACTTTCAACATCACATATTCTTTTATCCTGTCAATTCCGATTCTCTCCTGCTTCATCGAATCTCTATCGCGGATAGTAACTGTATTATCTTTTATTGTATCATAATCAATTGTAACACAGAAAGGAGTGCCGCATTCATCCTGTCTTCTGTACCTTCTGCCAACAGCACCCGATTCATCATAAAATACTTTAAATGATTTCTGCAGGTCGGATACAATATTTTTTGATACTTCCTGCAAGCCGTCTTTATTCACTAAAGGAAAAATAGCACATTTTAACGGAGCAAGCTTAGGATGTAATCTCAATACAGTTCTTTTTTCAACTTTACCGTCTGCTGTAGGTGCTTCATCTTCTTCATAAGCATCGGTTAAAAATGCCATAAAGCTTCTTGATGCACCGGCGGAAGTTTCAATTACATTTGGTATAAATCTTTCTTTGGTCTGGTCATCGAAATATTCCATCTTCTTACCGGAGAATTGTGTATGCTGGGTAAGGTCATAGTTTCCCCTGTTATGGATACCCTCAAGCTCTCCCCAGCCGAACGGGAACTGGTATTCGATATCAATTGCCGCTTTTGCATAATGAGCAAGCTTATCAGCCGGATGAGGAACAAAGTTTAATTTTTCTTTTTTCATTCCATGTTCAAAGTACCAGTTTATTCTTTGCTCTTTCCAGTATTCATACCATTTCTCATCATCTTCAGGACGAATAAAATACTGCATCTCCATTTGCTCAAACTCGCGTGTTCTGAAAAGAAAATTCCTTGTATTTATTTCATTACGGAATGCCTTGCCAATCTGTGCAATACCAAAAGGTAATTTTTGCCTGGTAGAATCTTTCACATTAAGAAAGTTAACATAAATACCCTGTGCAGTTTCGGGCCGCAAATAAACCACTGCATCTTCACTTTCAATTGCACCAATAAATGTTTTGAACATAAGATTGAACTGGCGAGCTTCTGTGAATTTTCCTTCTTCAAAACATTTAATTGCTTTTCTTCCTTTATATGCCCTGCTGCCGCATTCACAATCTTCTATCTGGTCAGCACGGAAACGTGCTTTGCACTCTTTGCAGTCAATCATGGGGTCGGTGAAATTCGCAATATGTCCCGAAGCTTCCCACACTTTGGGATGCATTAATATTGATGCATCAAGCCCTTCGATATCATCGCGGTAAGTCATGGTTTTCCACCATGCAAGCTTGATGTTATTGAGCAGTTCAACACCAAGCGGACCATAATCCCAGCAGCCGTTTAATCCGCCGTATATTTCGGATGATTGAAAAACAAATCCTCTTCTTTTGGACAACGATACAATCTTGTCCATTATATCATTCTTTACTTCGTTTTTTGCCATTTATTTTGATATTAAAACAGTAAAATACAAATTATTGAGATGTATTGAAAGGAATAAAAAGGAAGCAGAATATTTTTGATTTAAATATCCGTTAAAACGATGAAGTAATAAATTAACAGCCCCCCCTCTTCTAAAGGCCTGGATTAATATACCTGTATAAATATTCATTATACCCATAAACACAGTATAATTAATGTTAATAATATCACCATACTCACATGACTACTATAGTTAAGGCTAACCGCTAAAGTCATATTTTAATATACATTTAGTAGCTATTGAAAACAACTAACACAAACAGTTAATTTGTAATACCTTACATAGTCTATTACAGGAAAAATAAATATATATACTATTGCTTACTGCTGCATAAAAAATCTTCTAAGGGGGAAGACTAAAAACTCTGTTTCTGGTTCATACTATTTCAAGAGTACTGTGGGGTTAATGATAAAAAATAAATTTATCTAAAGGCCATGTAAAGTATAAGTCCTCTTATACTTTATTATAAATCACATCTACTAAGGAGGTAGAAAAAATGAGACTTCTCTTATCATGTCTATTGCTTGCTGCAATATCATTATCAATTGTAATATATAACGGTTGCAGTGAAAATACACCAATTGAACCAAACAATATCACGACAACTGACGGTAAAGATAAAGATGAAGGTGTTCTGCACACTTTTTGCAGTACCGGAATTAGAATTGACGATCCGAATATTCAGCTCCCGCTTTATGCAGGAGTAGGAAACCGTAATGTTGCAAATCTGGTTGGATATGTTTATTTCTCGAACGTAATATGGACCCCGGCAAACGGCGGCACTATGACGGTGAAATATGTATTCAATGATGTTAATCAGGATGGTATTCCGGATATATACCCATGGGTTGCAACAGCTGTTCATTTCCACATTGCAGCAACAGTTGCCGGCATACCTCACACCAATAGCGGAAATCCTGTACCGGGGCAATTCGAATACACTGCTGAAATAAGTCCGCCATATAATCAATCGATTGTAACAATTAACAATGTTGTAATTCCACCGGGAACAGAATATGCTGTAGCTGCACATGCTTCAGCAGTTATATTTGGCGGAGTGGAAGGATTTAATTTTTATCTTCCAACAGGCAATGTAAATATGAATGTCCAGTATCCCGGACCCAGTTCATATTTTAAGCTGAATTTATCTAATGCCGGGGCGATGAATGGTTCATATGAATGCTGGTGCATTGATATAGGACATTATATTACACCGGGCACCAATTATGCCGCTCAATTATATTCAAGCTATGACCCAAATTTATTAGTCAAGGTTCCTTTTATTAATAATCAAATTGGTAATCTTGATGAGTTAGACAAAGTAAACTATATTGTAAATCATTTCCATGCAGGTGATATTATACAGCCACTGACCGATTGTTCTACATTATATGGAACACCTACAGCTCTAAAACTTGGTGACATTCAGATGGCAATATGGCAAATTATTGATGCTGACGCACCTCCTTCTCCCGGAAGCGACTGGACGCAGCAGAAAGTAAATGCAATTAAATGTGCAGCATATAATAATGGTGAAGGTTTTGTACCCGGATGCAATGACAAGATAATATTTATTATTGTTGTAAACAGCAGTGTTCAGTTTGTTGTAGGACAGGTGACTATAGCTTCAATCCAGGTGCCGTGTACAACACAGGGCGAAACCTGCTGGGCAGACGGCTTTACCGGAAGAAACTTCCCGGGTGCAAACTCATGGGCTACTTACTTTTTGTATAAACCTGTATGTACTCCATAAACACATAATAAAATTAATAAATAAAAAAGACAGCTTTCAAAAAGCTGTCTTTTTTTTATAATCTCTTTAACACTCATGACTCTCTAACTCATGACTCTCTAACTCATGACTCTCTAACTCATAGCTCTCTAACTCATGGCTCTCTAACTCATGACTCTCTAACTCATGACTCTCTAACTCCCCGACTCTCTCTCTTCTTCATTGTAAATTCTCAAATTAATGAATATTTTGCTTATCCTTTAAATTTAATACAAATAACAGCTTGGAATACGATCCAATTAAAAACACACTTGGAGGATTGGTACGAAGAAATACGTTCCTCCGCAAGCTTTTTTATATGATGCTTGGCTTGATGTTTCTGCGTGAATGGTATGTTAAACGCAAAATTAAGCAGTTATTTAAAGATAAACCGCCTAAAGATATATTTGATGCAGGAAGCGGCTTTGGACAGTACTCATATTTTATGGCAAAGAGATTTCCTTCTGCCAAAATTGAAGCTGTTGATGTGAAAGTCGACCAGATTGAGGACTGCAAATATTTCTTTCCAAAAACCGGACTGTTAAATGTTAATTTTGCCGAAGGTGACCTTACTCTGCTTAATGATAAGGAATTGTACGATTTTGTTTTATCTGTCGATGTAATGGAGCATATCGAAGATGACCTTGGAGTATTTAAAAGATTTTATAATGCATTGCGTAAGAACGGAAGAGTGTTAATTAATACCCCGTCAAATCTCGGCGGCTCTGATGCACATGATGAACACGATGACAGCTTCATTGGTGAACATGTGAGATTAGGATATTCTAAAGAAGATATTTGCGGTAAGCTTGAGAGTGCAGGATTTTCTATTGAGAGTTTTGAATACACATACGGCACATGGGGCAAAAGATATTGGAGATTGGGAATAAAATATCCGATGCTTATGCTGAATAAATCAAAATTATTGTTTGTCCTTCTCCCCTTTTATTATTTGTTCACGATTTGGTTTGTGTGGCTGTTCATGTGGCTTGATGTGAATGATAAGAATAAAGATGCCGGAACAGGCGTGCTTGTGGTAGCAAAAAAGAAATAGAGTTTGATGAGTTTGATGAGTTTGATGAGTTTGATGAGTTTGAAGTCTAGTTCCCAAATTTTGTCGCCATCCCCTCTTTCCCAAATTTCTATTTGGGAAAGTTTTGAACTACAATTGATAATCAATCTGTAATTCAAGGTCGAAAACTTTCCCAAATAGAAATTTGGGAAAGAGGTATTGTGTAGATATTCAGGAATGTGTATAGATATTCGGGAATGTGTGTAGATATTAGGGAATGTGTATAGATATTCGGGAATGTGTGTAGATATTAGGGAATGTGTATAGATATTCGGGAATGTGTATAGATATTGGGGAATGTGTGTAGATATTAGGGAATGTGTGTAGATATTAGGGAATGTGTGTAGATATTAGGGAATGAGGAAGTCAGGGGTGTGAGTTATAATTAAATGAAAATTTTATTCTGTAACAATAATAGAAATCTTTAATTAGTCTCAAATCCCCGGATAGATTATAACTCACACCCCCTAACCCCCTCAAGGGGGAATATAGGAATAAGAACTACAAATGAAGAAAGTTTTAATCATATCATATTATTTCCCGCCATCAGGCGGACCGGGTGTTCAGCGGGTTCTTAAGTTTGTTAAATACCTGCCGCAATTCGGATGGGAACCAACAGTACTCACAGTAAAAGACGGTGACTTCCCTGCCCGCGACGAATCGTTATTAAAAGAAATTCCCGAAAATGTAAAAGTATACCGTACACATATTTTTGAACCGTACGACCTATACCGCAGGTTAACCGGCCGCACAAAATCAACTGCAATAGATGTAGATAATATTAATAAAAATAAAAAGAAAAGTATATCTGAACGGCTTGCGGAGTTTGTACGGGCAACATTTTTTATCCCTGATGCAAGAAGGTTCTGGTTAAGGTATGCAGCTGCTGAAGGAAAAAAAATAATTGATAATGAAAACCCGGATATAATTTTTTCATCATCACCACCTTACACATGCGCATTAATTGCCATGAGATTAAAACGTTATGCACAGAAGAAGGGAAAAGATATTCCATGGGTATCCGATTTCCGCGATGCATGGACAGGTTACCTGACTACTCCCGACAGATGGGCTATACCGGCTGGAATAGATAAAAAATATGAGCGTGACACTTTGAAGCATGCCGATGCTGTTACAATGGTAGCTAATGGTATTAAAGATGATTTCGATTCCAAGTATCCTGTTATTTCAAAAGATAAGAATTATGTTTTAATACGAAACGGCTTTGACCTGGATGATTATAAAGGAATAAATGGAAGCAATTTAAAAAATAATAAATTTACAATTGTTTATACAGGCTCAATGTACGGCAAAAGAAATCCGTATTTTTTGCTTGAAACATTGGCTGAGTTAGTATCGCAAAATCATATTGATAAAAATAAAATTAAGCTGATATTTGTCGGCAGATGCGGCGGAGAAATTCTTAATTATATAAATAAATCTCCTTTGAAAGATCCGATTGAATTAATACCTTATGTCCCCCATTCGGAAAGCATTAAGTACCTGTTAAATGCAGATGCAATGCTTTTATTAATTGATGAAGATAAATATTCCAAAATGATATTATCGGGTAAAGTATTTGAGTATCTCGGTACATCATCGATAACAGGAAAGCCCATCATTGCAATAGCCCAGGAAGGTGAAGCCGCAGACCTGATAAGGGAAACTTCTGCCGGAGATATTATTCACCATAACAATAAAAAGGGCTTGGAAGAAACATTGCTGAAATATTACAATAGATTTTTTGAAAATAATAATACATTTTCGGTAAACAGGGAAAAAATAGCTCAATATGACCGCAGGCTTCTGACAAAAAAGCTGGCGGATACATTTAATAATCTACGGAAGAAATAAAATACGAGTATGGCAAAAACAAAAACTGCAGTTAAAAAAGATATGCCAAAAGCTTCATTAAAAAAAGAAGCGGCAAAAAATTACAAGATTGATTTTATTCCCGAAAAATACCAGACACCTGTGTTTCTTGGGTTAGTGCTGATATTAATACTGATATTTTTCAATTCGGGATTGTTCGGCGGTAAGGTTTTTTCATCTGCCGATAACATTGCATCTGCAAGCTTTGATACATACCTTAAGGATGCAAAAGCTCAGGGTATTTTCCCGCTGTGGATACCGTACATATTTGCCGGTATGCCAAGCTTTGCGGCACTTGTCCCCCACCTTGAACGAATGTATGATATTTCACATGCAGTATGGGTGATGATACGTGACGGTATTTATGCTGTAGGCGGAAATAATCCTGTCTGGGCAGTCGTGCTGTTTTATGTTATCTTTGCATTCTCGTTTTATTTCCTTGCGGAATATAAATTCAAGAATAAGCTCATTGCATTATACTGTGCTATTGCGGCAGTGTTTATTACACCTATTATACAAATGATAATTGTCGGACATAACAGTAAAATGATTGCTGTTATGATGTTTCCCCTTGTGTTTTTATTCACGGAAAAAATATTCGATTATTTCTCATTTGAAAAAGAGAAACGTAATATATTCAAGTTACTGCTTTATTTTGGCTCTCTTGTGTTCTTCCTGCATGTACAGATGAGTTCAAACCATATACAGATGCTGTTTAACCTGTATTTTCTGCTTGGCCTGTATTTGCTTTACCGCCTGGTTTACAGCCTGATAAAGAAGGCTAATATCGATGTTTCATTAAAAACTATCGGTGTATTTGCTTTAGCAATCGGTCTTTCCGCAATGATGTATGCCGATTCATATTTATCTATCAGGGATTACAATAAATATTCTATTCGCGGTGTACCTGCAATTACAAACCAGCTTCCGGAAAACCAGAACAAGCCAAAGCAAAATGAGCCGCTCGATTATGATTACGCAACGAACTGGTCATTTTCACCTGTTGAAGTTATGACATTCTTTGTTCCCTATTGGGTGGGCTTTGGTGATGTGGAATATAAAGGTCAGCAAATGAATACATACTGGGGGCAAATGCCGTTTACAACTTCACCTATGTATTTTGGAATCATCACAATGCTGCTGGCTGTAATCGGTATATGGTATAATTTCAAAAAAAGTGTAGTGGTGCAATCGCTTACAGTTATATCAATCATTGCATTGATAATTTCATTTGGAAGGACTCTCCCTGTCTTGTTTGACCTGATGTTCTATAATTTCCCGTATTTCTCAAGTTTCCGTGCCCCGGTGATGATTCATATTATAATTAATATTGCATTTGTAATAATTGCCGGGTATGGTATAAAATCAATAATAGAAATATCAAAAGATAAAAATGCATCAGCAAGATTTATTGCAGCATCAAAATATATTTTCCCCATACTCGCACTGCCTATTATAATTTCTATAATAGGTTTTAGCGGTTATTACACAAGCTCAGTTGCATCAAGTACGCTTTTGCAAAAACTGCAGCAGCAGGGAGCGACACAGCAGCAAATTCAGCAGTATGTTGTACAGGTAACTCAAATTGCATATGATAATGTAAAGTCCGAAATGCTTGTAATCGGTTTTCTTTTGCTGATTGCTTATGGAGCGGCATATTTATTCGTAAAGGAAAAGATAAAGCTTCAGTTTTTCCTGGTTGCTTTTATTATAATTGCTGTCATTGACCTATGGCATATTGATTTCAAAACACTGCACTGGGATAATAAAGCTAACCTTGAGAATATTTATAAAACACCCGATTATGTTAACTATGTACTGCAAAATGAAAAAGACCTGAACAGCTTCCGTATTATGAACATTGAAGGCGGACAGCCGAAAAGGGAGAACACTTTTGCTTATTGGCGTCTGCAAAGCTTATATGGATACCAGGGTGCTAAAATGAGGATATACCAGGACGTGGATGATGTTGTTGGTGTGGCAAATCCTAAAGTGTGGGATGTATCTTCTACCAAATATATTTTCTCTGACCAGCTTTACGGTGATTCAATATTTACACTGGTCTATCAAAATAACCTGAAACCCGGCGCCGGGGCAAAGTACGTTTTAAAAAATAATAATGTTCTGCCGAAAGCATTTCTGGCACCTTCATACCAGGTGCTCGGAGGGTTTGATATACTTAACAATTTTAAGCTGGGTAACTTTGATGCAAAGAAAGTTGTATTCCTTGAAAAGGAACCGGGTGTGAAGATTGATACACCTGACTCAACTGCAGCTGCTGAGGTTACAGGTTATGCATTGCATGATATTACTGTAAATGTAAATGCAAGCGGAAATAACTTACTTTACTTAAGTGAGACATACTATCCTTCCGGATGGAATGCATATATTGACGGACAGCCAACCGAAATATTTAAGACAAACTATTTATTCAGGAGTATTGTAGTACCGAAAGGTAAGCACTCAGTTGAGTTTAAGTTTGAGCCTGAGTCATATTACACCGGAAAGAAGCTCGCAATTGGTGCAAATATTCTTCTGATACTTATATTTGGAGCCGCAATTGGCGGAATATATTTAAAGAAAAAGAAACCGGCAGAAGTTAAAGAATAATAAATTTTAAGTCAAAATCATAAATTTCAAATCCCGCTCATAAAAGGCGGGATTTTTTATTGGTTCCCCAAAAACGACATTATGACGGAAATAAGGTATTGTTTTTGCAGGGTGTTGATTGTAAATTCTATCTGAAATAACTTTTCCCCAAATTAAAAGAATATCGGCATGAAAAAGATATTTTTAACTCTCATAATGCTGAGTGTCGTTTCAGCAGTTTCTTATTCTCAATGGACACAAATGACTTCACCAACATCCAGTTCATTAATCGGAGTTTATTTTAATAATACCTCAACCGGGTATATTACCGGTTTAACAAACGGCATCGTTTTTAAAACTACTAATGGCGGCACTAACTGGTCTTCACAAAATACAGGTACTACCGGTTCCTTTTATGACATTAGCTTTGTAGACTCTCTAACGGGTATAGTTATCGGCTCACAAGGCAGAGTAATTAAAACTACTAATGGCGGATTAAACTGGGATATTAAGACCAGCGGCAGCAATACTTTATATTCAATATTATATACTACTGCATTGTCATATGCAGGAGGAGGAATACCCGCTTCATTCCTGAAGAGTACAGATGTAGGAAATAACTGGACAAATGTTACACCACCGACAACAAATACAATTAAGGGAGTATATTTTTCAACTGCTTTAATTGGGTGGATTTGCGGTGAATATGGCACATTATGGAGAACAAATGACGGCGGTACTTCCTGGATACCGCAATATTTATCTTCGTCTTATATGATTGAAGATATCCGTTTTAATTCTTTGACAAATGGATTTGTATGCGGTTCAATGGGAATAATGCGGAGTACCAACGGCGGCACAAATTGGGTTTCTGTTTATTCTGCAGCAGGAACATTGTATGATATGCACATGATAACTTCGGTTAACGGCTGGGCGGCAGGGGCAAGCGGAAAGATTGTCAAAACATCAAATGGCGGAGTAAATTGGTATATACAGGAAACACCCGTTACTACCTCATTGTATGGAATATACATGGCAGATGCAAACACCGGCTATGCAGTCGGTGCCAATGGAGTATTGTTGAAAACCACAAATGGAGGTGGAGTGCCCCCGCCCCCCTATTTCCAAAATATAAGTGGTGGTGGAATAACAATAACAACTAATGCTAGTGATAGATGTGCCTGGGGTGATTTTGATAATGATAGTTTATTAGATTTGGTTGTATCTACTTATAATGATGCCTGTGTTACATGCACTTATCCTCTGCTTTTGTTTAAGAATTATGGAAACGGGAATTTCCAAAAAGTTACAACGGGACCTATTGCAACAGTTACAAGCAGAACTTTTGGTGTTTCATGGGGTGATTATGACAATGATGGGAAATTGGATTTATTTGTTTGTTCCGGTTTTGATGTAAATAATTTACTATTCCACAATATTGGAGGCGGTAATTTTACACAGGTTACCTCAGGGTCTATTGTTAATGACGCTGGATGGAGCGAAGCATGTGCATGGGGCGATTATGATAGAGATGGTTGGCTTGATTTATTTGTTGCAAATCAATCTAATCAAAATAATTTTTTGTATCATAATAATGGAAACGGAACATTCACAAAAATTACTACCGGAGCTATAGTAACAGATGGCGGATGGAGCCGGGGATGCGCATGGGGTGATTATGATAATGATAAATGGCTTGATCTGTTTGTTGTTAATTATCAGGGTCAAAATGACTTTTTATACCACAATAATGGTAATGGTACCTTTACTAGAATTTTAACCGGACCATTAGTAAATGACAACGCTTGGGGATCAGGAAGTACATGGGGTGATTATGACAATGATGGGTATTTGGATTTATATGTTACTAATAATAGTTCAAATAATAATTTATACCACAATAACGGTGATGGAACCTTTACAACTTTCACAGGTGGACCGAGTGATGAAGGCGGATTAAGTTTTGGGGCAAGTTGGGGGGATTATAATAATGATGGTTATATAGATTTATTCATGACAAAGCAAAATGCCCAAAATGTATTATTTAAAAATAATGGTGGAACTAGTTTTACAAAAGTCACTAATGAACCTGATTTACAAGTAGGGACAAATAGTGTTGCTAATGCATGGGGAGATTTTAATAATGATGGTAAACTGGATCTTTTTGTTACAAACAATAGAATAGACGCAGTCAATAATTTATATCAAAATATAGGTCCTTTAGGTAATCGCCTGACAATAAAACTAAAAGGATGTTTTACTCTATGGGGTAACAGTAATTATAACGCTATTGGAGCCAGAATAGTAATTAGAGATGGAAACACCAAAATCATCAGAGAAGTATCTGGTGGTATGGGTATGGGTTCTCAGGATATGTTTTGGCAACATATTGGATTAGGAAATATCACAAATGTTGATACGGTAACAATACTTTGGCCTTCAGGGAATATTCAAACACTTAAAAATGTTGCTTCAAATCAAACTATTTTTATAGACGAATGCTTTGTTAATGTTGAAAATCCAACTGCTACCACGCCATCGAAATATGAATTATTGCAAAATTATCCAAATCCATTCAATCCCTCAACAAAAATAAAATATCAAATCCCAAAATCAGCTTTTGTAACATTGAAAATATATGATAATTTAGGTCATGAAATTGAAACATTGGTAAATAATGAACAACAGGCAGGTTATTATTTTGTTGATTTTAACGGAGAAAATTTGAGTTCAGGAATTTATTATTACAGAATCCAGGCCGGTGATTTTATTGATTCAAAGAAGATGATTCTTATCAAGTAATTTATTCATTAGCAAATATTTAGAAAATTAATCCCGCTGTCACAAGCGGGATTTTTTATTAGTTCCCCAAAAACGACATTAAGTTGAAAATAAGGTATTGTTTTTGCATGATGTTGATTGTAAATTCCCGTGAAATAACTTTTCCCCTAACAAAACCCTAAGGAGATTTTGCAATGAAAAAAAATACCTTCTTACTTATCCTGATTATACTACAAGCAACTATCTATTCACAGCCATATTTTCAAAGTATAAGTGGCGGCGCTATAACTATCACTACAAATGCAAGTAACAGGTGTGCATGGGGTGATTATGATAATGATGGTCTAATAGATATTGTTGTATCAACGTACAACGATTCTTGCATGACATGTACATATCCCCTACTATTATTAAAGAATTATGGTAACGAAAATTTCCAAAGAGTAAACACGGCACCAATTGGTACAGTCACAAGTAGAACATTTGGTGTTGCATGGGGTGATTACGATAATGATGCAAAGTTAGATTTATTTGTATGTTCTGGGTTTAATTTAAACAACTTACTATTTCATAATGATGGAAATGGTGTTTTTACTCAGATAACAACAGGAAGTATTGTTAATGACGGAGGATGGAGTGAAGCATGTGCATGGGGAGATTATGATAGAGATGGCTGGTTAGATTTATTTGTTGCTAATCAATCCAATCAAAACAACTTTTTATACCACAACAATGCAAATGGTACATTTACCAAAATTACAACTGGTAATATTGTAAATGATGGTGGTACAAGCAAGGGTTGTGCGTGGAGTGACTACGATAATGATGGTTGGCCGGATTTATTTGTGGTCAACTATAGTGCGCAAAATGATTTTCTATATCACAATAATGGGAATGGGACATTTACTAAAATTACATCGGGTCCAATAGTAAATGATGGTATGTATGGGTCTGGTTGTACATGGGGCGATTATGATAATGATGGTTATTTAGACTTATATGTTACTAATAACAATCAACCCAATTGTTTATATCACAACAACGGAAATGGGACATTTTCTCTATTTTCAGGCGGACCAAGTAGTGAGTCCGGTTACAGTTTCGGTTGCAGCTGGGGTGATTACAATAATGATGGATATCTAGATTTATTTATGGCAAAGCAAAATCCACAAAATGCTCTATACAAAAATGTTAATGGGACAAGCTTTGTAAAAGTTACAAATGAGCCTGATATGCAAACTGGAACTTATAGTGTGGGGAATGCATGGGGTGACTTTAACAATGATGGTAAATTAGATTTATTTGTTACAAACAATCGGTCAAGCAGCGTTAATAAATTATATAAGAATATCGGACCATCAAGTAATTACTTAATCCTAAAATTAAAAGGATGTAACACTATCTGGGGAAGAAGCAATTACAATGCTATTGGAGCTAGAATAGTTATACGCGATGGAAACACTAAAATTATAAGAGAAATATCAGGAGGTTCCGGTATGGGTTCACAGGATATGTTCTGGCAGCATATCGGTCTTGGCAGTATTACAAATGCTGATTCAATAAACGTATACTGGCCTTCTGGAAATAAACAAAAATTAACAAATATTGCTTCAAATCAAACTATTTTTATAGACGAATGCTTTGTTAATGTTGAAAATCCAACTGCTACCACACCATCGAAATATGAATTATTGCAAAATTATCCAAACCCGTTCAATCCAATTACATCAATTGAATATTCAATATTAAAAGCCGGAAATGCTAAGATCTTGATATTTGACATTACAGGTAAATTAATTAGTACATTAATTGATGAAAAACACAATCCGGGTAATTATAAAGTAGATTTTGATGGTTCAAATATTTCAAGTGGTATTTACATTTATAAGCTCGAAACAGAGGAGTTTACTGCTGTTAAAAAAATGATTTTGATGAAATAATTTTATAAACATATTCAAAAAAGGCAGGAATTAGATAATTCCTGCCTTTTTTTATATTCATTTTTTTATTGATTAAAAGTTTATATTTTGATTAATTGATTCAGGATATTAAAAATACAGTAAAACAATCTGCGATTTATGGATTAAGCAGAGTTTCGTTTAAATTAATTGCGTTTATTCTCTTTCCTTTATATTCAATTTATTTTTCAGTTGACCAATATGGGATTATAGTTAGAGGAGAAATCTTTTGGCAATTGATTTTTACAACAATGATATATGCTACTGAAACTGCATTAATAAGATGGTATTTTCTTACTGAAGAATCAAAGCGGAAATCTTTAATATTCACTCAATTTTCATTCGTTTCGGTTATAAATCTGGCTTTAGTTATTATTTCTATTATATTTTCATCAAGCATAGCTTTTTTAATCTTCAATGCAGATGGATTTAAGAATTTAGTAATTTATTGTGCTTTAATTTCTCTTTCCGAAACGATTCTTGGTGTTCCTTTGATTATTTTGCGGATTAAAGAGAAAGCTTTTATATACTCAATTAGCGTTATTGGAGAAACTTTACTTTCTCTGGTTTTACAGCTTTATTTTATTTTTTATACCAACAATAAACTTGAAGGCATTTTTATTTCGAAAATTATTGCATCCTTTATTGTTGTTTTAGCTTTATCACCGGTCTTAATAAAAAATATCCAATTAAAGATAAACTATACATTACTGAAAGAGATTACCATATTTTGTTTTCCATTAATGCTTGCAAGCTTGGTTTCATATCTTTTTATATCACAGGACCGATTTATTTTAGGATACATGGTAGGCTCTGCTGAAGTTGGTTTATATGGATTAGGTTCTAATATTGCTGGATTTATTACATTTGTATTAATATCCCCTTTCGCATTAGCTTTTCCACAAGTATTTTGGAGAAAAGTCAAAGACGAAAACGCAGGCAGGTTTTTCACTAAATCTATGACTTATTCATTTTTAATCTTTGTTTATGGTGCCCTATTCTTATCTATAATAAGTCCTTATTTTATTAAAGTATTCGCTTTAAATCCTGATTACTGGGCAGCAAAAGGTATTATTCCAATTAAATCATTTTCATTAGTTTTTAATGGTATGCAGGTAGTCGGATTAATGAGTTTTTACTACTACAAAAAAACCTCAGTCGTTTTATATTTTTTAATAATCTCCAACATATTGAATGTCATTTTAAATATTTTGTTTATCTCATATTGGGGAATGTATGGGGCTGCTTTTGCAACACTTGCTTCTTATGTATTTTCTTCTTTTCTTATGTATGTGTGGTCAAAAAAGTACTATTTCATTAAGTGGGAAAATTATAAAATGACTATTGCTTTTATATTTGGTGTTTTGCTTACAATTCCATTTTATACAATTTCTCAAACCAATAAAATACAATATTTATTTTTCGCAATAATAGCATTGTTAATATATCCGGTAATATTATATCTATTCAAATTTTTCGAAGAAGCGGAAATTTTAGTCTTTAAAAAAGTTATTAGGAGATTTACAAACAGATGAGTTTAGAAAAACGTACAATTACTAATTGTCCATGTTGTAAAAAAGATTTATCTAAGAGTAAATTTCTTTTTAAGAAAGCAAATGTAGATTATTATCAATGTATTAATTGCGAATTAATTTACCAGAATCCTCAACCCGTCTATGAATTAACCGAAGAAATTTACGATGGAGAACATTATCATGAAAGATATATCCGGTCTGCTTATATTTACTTTCCTACTTCTAAAATATATGTAAATGAAATAAAGAAAGAGCTTAAAGGAAAAATAAATCCTTCGAAAACTTCTGTAGTCGATATAGGATGTGGAATTGGTTACTTTCTTTACATTGCCAAACAGGATAATTTCAAGGTAACAGGTATAGATATTTCAAGATGGGCAGGAAAATACGCAAAGGAGAAGTTTGATATTGATGTTCAAACCGGAAATTTCCTTGAAATGGACATTCGAAAGGATGAATATGATATTGTTACTTTGTGGCAAACAATTGAGCATTTACCGGAACCAAATGATTTTATTAAAAAAATTTATAATATTTTAAAACCCGGTGGTTATATTTGCATTGCTACTCCTGACGTTGACAGTTGGATTGCAAGGTTTTACAAGAAAAAGTGGAATTGCTATATGCCGGATGAACATATTGCATTGTTCGATTTTAAAAGTTTGAAGACTATTTTAGAGCTGAATAATTTTAGGCCGGTAGTAATAAAAAGAATTCATGAACGTCAATTTATTCCTGAACAGATTGAATATTTCAAATTATTTATTGTAAGAATTATTAAAAACATAGTTCTAAAACTAAAATTTTTAAAAATATTCTTCCCGCAAAAATTAATATCAAAATGGGAAAAACAAACAGATTTGGAAATTCCGTTACCATCTGTTGCATATTCTGTTTTCGCAATTGCTCAAAAACCAATTACATAATTATATTTTTTTTAATCTGTTCATTTAAAATTTGGAAAATATGTGAGGAGATAGATTAAAGTGTTTATACAGTAAATATATCTTCCTATTTTTATATTCTTTTAACTTTCATTTATTAAAATTATAAAACACGGCAATAAAAATAAGGCATTATTTATAAAAAACAGTTCATTTAACGCAAGAACCGTTATAAATGATATTGATATACTCCGGGAAAAATTTGATGTAAGATTGTATAATTCCAAAATTGGAAAAGGTATTATGTTTCCGCTTGGGTTTGTTCTGGATTTTTTCTTCCTTCTCTTTAATCTTTACAAATTTAAAATTGTATTTATCTGGTTCGGTGATTATCATTCATATCTGCCATGTGTTTTAAGTAAAATTACAGGTAAAAAAAGTTTGTTATGCCTGGGGGGATATGATGCGCACTGGATTGTTCCCGATAAAGCTTACACATTGAAAGATAAATTCAGAAAGTTTTGTGTAATGAAATCAATAAAATATGCCTCAATATTACTGCCTGTTTCTAATTGGCTTGCCGGTTTTATAAAACCTCACAAAGAAGAAAAAAATATCGGCGTGGCATATTGCTGTGTAAATCCTAAAGCTCTGGAAGGTGATTTAAAAGTTAAAAAAGAACAATGGATTTTAACTGTGGGCGGAGGAGGAATTTTATATGAAACAACCAGAAAAAAACTGGATTTTTTTATCCAAATAGGTAACTACTTTTTTGAAAATTTTCCGGATTATGACACTAAATTTATTTTAATAGGTCATGAAAAAGACAAAGAGACATATAATTATTTAATAAATTTTGTAAAATCACCAAATATATCTATTTTACCTCCTATTGAAGATACAAACATCCTAAAAGAATATTTTAGCAAAGCAAGCGTATATTGCCAATTTTCCGAATATGAAGCTTTTGGAATTGCAGTAATTGAAGCCATGCTGAACAGAACAATTCCAATTGTCTATAATGGTGGTGCTATGCCTGAAGTAATTGATGGTGGCGGAATAATAATTAATAATTTTGATGTGGAAAACACAGCAAATATTATTAAAGATATTCTGGATAATAAATATGAAGATTTACGGGATATAGCAAGAGAAAGAGTTATTAATAATTTTACAATTGAAAAAAGAAAAGAAATAATTTATAAATACATTTAATATGCAAGAAAAATTATTGAAATACCTTAGCTCACCTGTTGATAAATCAGAGTTGAAGCTGCTCACATTTAAAATGCACAAAAAAACTTATAATACGGGGATAATTGAAGAATGTTATGAAGGTTTGCTGTTGGGCGGAGACGGTTACATGTTTCCAATCGTTAATGGGGTTCCGAGGATGCAGTTGGATTCTTTTCTTGAGTATGAAAGTTTTCTTAAGGCAAATTTTCCTGAATTCGATAAAAGGAAAAATGAGCTTTTAAATTCTTATGCTGAAGTTATCAAAGATGCGGTTAAAAAAACCAAAAAGACTAAAAAAAGCTTCGGGCAGGAATGGGCAATTTTTAAATATGATAATGATAAGACATGGGGGTTTACTGCCGATTCACGGAAAACCCGTTTTCTTGACGAATTAAATGTAACACCTGATGAACTTGCTGGTAAAAAGTTAGTTGATATTGGATGCGGAAACGGTGTGCTGACATCGGCTTTATCGGATTTCGGGATGGAAACATTTGGAATTGATGTTTCACCCAGTGTTGAAAGTGCATACATAAATAATCAGAAACCCAATGTACATTTTATCCAGGGTGACCTGCAAAATCCGCCGTTTAAGTCATCTGAATTTGATATAGTATATTCAACTGGAGTCATACATCACACCAACAATACCGAGCTTTCGTTTTCGTGCATATCGCCGCTGGTAAAACCGGACGGACGTTTATATATCTGGCTGTATAAACCCGAAAAAGATTTACGGCACAGAATGATTGTCAAAATCAGGAAAGTTACAAATAAGCTGCCAATCGGTCTGCAATATTTTCTTTATTTAGTGTTTCTTGTGCCATGGGGTTTATTAAAAGAAATGCTGAGAGGCAAAAAATTAACGTGGAGAGAACAGCTGATAAATTATTTTGATGTATTATCTCCTGAATTCAGGTACGAGCACACTCCCAAAGAAGTTGAGATCTGGTATAGAAAAAGGAACTTCGATAATATTAAAGTTACCATAGTCGAATACCTGGGATTTGGGATATACGGGGATAAGTGCTAAATACCTGTTAATTATATTGATAGTGCATCAATAAATAATTAATTTAAATTGTCTCTAAATTAATTTTTTATAAAATGAAAACACTACTGATTTTTGTTTTCTTTATATTACCTTCCTTTTTAATTTCAGTATATGCTCAATCGGGATGGCAAAAACAAACCGCTAACACAACCAAAACTTTAATTGATGTATATTTTATTGATAATAACACAGGCTGGATAGTTGGTGATAGTGCTATTATACTTAAGACTACAAACAGTGGTGTTAACTGGTTAAAAAGTACATATTACGGCAACGTTTTATTAGTCTCTGTTTACTTTAAAAATCAGAATACCGGTTTAGTTGGCGGATATATAAGCGGACAGCACTTAAACGGATTTGTAATAAAATCAACTAACGGCGGTAATACCTGGAGCGAAACTTACGTTCAGGGTGAGCCATACTGCCTTTTTTCCTTCGGCGGTGATACTGTCTGGAGCTCAAGGCATGACGGAAATGTTATGAAATCTACAAACATGGGAAATACATGGACTCCGGCATTTGTGCATACCCAATTGGAGCTGTACAGTGTATTTTTCATCAACAACTTAACGGGTTGGACAGGCGGAGCAGTTTATCAGGGACTTGCTTATATTTATAAAACCACCGATGGCGGCAATACCTGGTTTAACCAGTTTATTTCTGCAACACATCATTTTTACAGCATACATTTTCTGAACCAAAACACCGGCTTCGCGGCAACTCTTTTTGGTGCAATTTATGGAACAACAAATGGCGGTACGGACTGGTTAACTCTCTTACCCGGAAACAACAGTACACTTTTCAATCTGCAGTCAGTATCACCGGGTACTTGCTATACAGTTGGTGAAAACAGCAGAATTTTCAAGACACAAGATAATGGTGCAAACTGGATATTACAAATGCTTCCCCCTGGTACAAATTATAACCATACGTTTTCA
This sequence comes from Ignavibacteriota bacterium, assembly GCA_003820375.1. Classification (GTDB taxonomy): domain Bacteria; phylum Bacteroidota; class Ignavibacteria; order Tepidaquicellales; family OLB5; genus RPQH01. Next base: position 34,512 of record RPQH01000023.1, on the reverse strand, counting down.
TCAATTTATTTCAGAAATATAAGTCTTGGATGGGTTGTGGGTTCATCGGGCATAATATTAAAAACAACAAACGGCGGTGAGTTAATCGGAGTTCAGAATATTGGCACAACAATTCCGCATGAATATAATTTGTCTCAAAATTATCCTAATCCGTTTAACCCGGCAACAACAATAGAATTTGACTTGCCGAAATCTTCAAACGTCAGTTTAATGGTATATGATATTAAAGGAAAAATAATCGAACAATTAGTAGATGAATATTTACAGGCAGGAAGTTATAAAACAACTTTTAATGCTAATGATTTAAGCAGTGGTATATATTTTTATCGCATAGCGATCCATTCGGACAAAATAACAGCAAATGATTTTACTCAAACAAAAAAACTTGTCTTAGTAAAATAATAGAATTTTAATACATTTTTTAAAAAAATAGGTTCTTATTTCCATTTAGAACCTATTTTTTTTATTGTAAAATTACACTCTTAAGGTAAGGAAAAATAAGTTATTGGATATTCTAAAGAATTTTTGATTATTTTGTAATAATTAAAAAACTAAACACACTATCATGAGAACAATTTTCTTTCTCATTGCCCTGTTAATTTCATTTCAGAGCTTTTCACAAGACCTGATTATACCAAATAATCCATACGATAATGTTGATGAATACAACAAAAAGAAAAACGCATTCAACCGCGAGAGATGGTTCTATGAGCAGAGGATGTATCCCAATAATTTCATACCAGAAGGCGCATATGAACGTGCATTGCAGCAGCGTGATGAAATGCGGAAATCGCAGGGATTTATAAATGATAACTTTGCGGCATGGGTGAATATTGGACCCACACCCGGCTATTATTTTTCATACGGAAATATTTCATCAAGGATAGTGACAATAAAGTATGACCCTGTCAATCCGAACACAATTTATCTTGGAGCGGCATTTGGCGGAATTTGGAAATCAACAAACAGCGGGCTGAACTGGTCGCCAAAATCGGATTATGAAGTATCGCTGTCATCCGGTGCTCTTGCAATTGACCCGGCTAATACAAATATCATCTATTACGGCACAGGTGAAGCAACATACAGCGGTGCTTCTTATTACGGACGCGGATTGCTGAAATCTACTAACGGCGGAAATAACTGGGTCAGCATTACAGCGGGTTTGCCAACTTCAACATATTTTTCAAGGATTGCAATTAAACCGGGAAACTCGTCTATACTTATTGCAGCAATTGGTACAGGCGGATTATACAAAAGTACGAATGCAGGTTTGAACTGGACACAAATAGTTGCCGGCAGATGTGATGATGTCTTGTTCTCACCAACAGGTGACACTGTTTATGCGGCAGGAAGCGGTACTGGATACAGAATTTCAACCGATGGCGGTAATGTGTTCAATGTTGTTGCCGCAGGTGTAACAATGAGTACGAGAAATCATATTGCTCAGTGTAAAAGTGCCCCCAATGTAATGTACCTTGCAGTACATTACGGCTCAGGCGTTGATGTATATAAATCAACTAATGCGGGCTTTACATACACTCTTTCAGGAGCAAGCATCCCGGGCGGCGGACAGGCATGGTATGATATGTACATGCATGTTAACAAGTTTGACCCTAATTATGCATATGTAGGATTAATAAATTTATACGGTACAACAAACGGCGGTGCATCATGGATAAATATGTCAGGTTCATCTGTTCACGTTGACCAGCATAATATGGATTTTCATCCTACTGACCCGAACAAGCTTTTTTGCGTGAATGACGGCGGCGTGTGGAGCTCAAATGATAAAGGGCTTTCATGGACAAACCTGAATGCTTCACTTACACTAACACAATTTTACCGCATGACATCTGACCCGAACAATCCGAGTCATTTAATGGGAGGCACGCAGGATAACGGTACTCAAAGAACCACGGGAACAATGAACTGGAATGCTGCTTTCGGCGGAGATGGCGGTGAGGTTACTTTCCACAGCCAGAATTCTAATTATATTCTTGGTGAATCTCAGAATAACGGATTAATGCGTTCATCCAATAACGGAGCCTCGTGGCAAAATGCAACCAACGGACTATCAGGCTCAGGTTCATGGGTTGCCCCGATACTTTCTCATCCAACATTAACAGGCGTATTCTTCACTGCAAGGCAGCAGGTATTCAGAACTAATGACTGGGGAGCAAGCTGGTCAGCTATTTCAACAGGTACAAGCGGTGTTATCAGGGAAATGGCTATAAGTAAATCAAATCCTAGTATCATGTATGCAACTTCAGGTTCGCAGATATACAAATCAATTGACGGCGGAAATACTTTTACAAACGTAACATCAGGGTTACCCGGAAGAACTATCACATGTGTTAACATTCACCCTGACAGCTCAAGTGTTGCAGTAGTTACATTTTCAGGATTCGGAGCAGGTAAAATATATAAAACTACTAATACCGGAACAAGCTGGTTTAGTGTAAGCGGTAACTTGCCCGACTCCCCTACTAATGATGCAATGATATATTACCCGGGTTTTTCAACAAGCATTTACCTTGTTGGAATGGATGTTGGTGTGTTCATATCAAGCAATTACGGAACCAACTGGACTGAGTTAGCTGACGGACTGCCTAATACGGTTGCAATGCATCTTGATTATAATATGAACGGTAATAAATTAAGGATAGGAACTCACGGCAGAGGTGTTTACGAAACAAGTATTTTAGTTTCAATAGTAAATTACAATAATGAAATGCCGGAAGGATTTTCATTAAGCCAGAATTATCCAAATCCGTTTAACCCGCAAACAAAGATAAAATTCTCATTACCCTCAGCGGGTTTTACAACACTGCGTGTTTACAATGTTATGGGTAAAGAAACAATAACATTGGTAAATAAAGAATTAAACGCAGGTACATATGAAGTAATACTGGATGGGAAAAATCTTTCAAGCGGTATGTATTTTTATACATTCTCATCCGGCTTTTATAAAGAAACAAGGAAGATGATACTTGTGAAATAAAGATACATTAAGGTTATAAAAGGCAGGTTTTAAGCGACCTGCCTTTTTTATATTTGCTATGCACTTGATAATTGTAAATTAAGTAAACATAATTGTTTATTAGACAACACGTGTCGGTGAAAAATAGCGTTACAAATACCCACCCCCATTTTATAAGACAACTATTATTAAGAGGGGTTGTTGAATAAACTTACTGGATAATACTGCTGATATAAAATTCTTAATATATTTATTTTGTAAATATTGAAGAAAAATAACATACTTTAACATGCTTGTAAAAAAATTTAACAATTACAGTTATTGCTTGAATAATTATTACTAATTATATTTTTAAAAGAATAGAATTGGCCCGCCAAAGCAATATTTTTTAATTACAATATGAAAATATTAAAAATAAAATATTTCTTACCGTTTATAATAATGCAGTTAGTAATGATTATGACATGTACTGACCCTGTGTCACCTGTATATCAATTTGACGCGCCAAGATATAACTGGGAATTAGATACAATGGTATACTATGATGTGCTGGACATATGGGGCTATGATACTAATTGTGTTTTATATTTAACGAGCGCAACACTTCTGAAATATGATGGTGTAAGCTATACCGAATATAACACTTATAACGGTCATTACCCATTTTGTATTGCGGGTGTAAGCAAAACCCACACTTATTTAGGAGGCGGTGATTTAAGCTCAGGTTATGCTAATGCCAGACCTGTAATCTGGAAATGGGATGGAAATGCTTTAGTGGAAATACCTGTAATCGATACATCAGGCAGGCATTATTGTTTAGATTACGCTTATGCAGTTTCTGAAGACGAAATTTGGTTTGGCAGTGAAAATGGTGTATTATTACAGTACAAAAATGGACAGTTTAACTTCTTTAATGATTTCGATACATCTTATATGGTAGTACCTTTAATGACAGGTGTAAATAATAAGTTTTACATTGGCACATTTAAGCAAGTTGTTTTAAATCCACAATATACAGAAATTGATTATTATGAAGATATTTATGAAAGAGATAATGATAGCTGGATAAAGGTATGGTCAGATGTTTTAACTAATGGAAAAGAAGGAGTGTGCTTCAGAACTTTAAATGTACACCAGTTAATTGGAACAAAAAAACAATCATTACATAAATTTATTAATAATGATTTTGTATTAGTTCATAATGTTAATGCTTTCAAATTAAGTAATGTCTTTGATGGCACTTCTGAAAATGAATTATTAGTTCAAGGTTATAATTTAAGCGGACACAGTGAAAATGATTTTGGTTTTTTACACTGGAATGGAAATAGATGGAGCTTTGAATATAATTTTAATCAATTTACGAGTTACAATAATAAAATAAGAAAAATTCAGGACAGATATTATTGTACAAGTGGAATTAGAGCCCAAACTCGTTTTTTAAAAGCAACACCTAAATAAAAAATTATATAAAGAAATTTTGAATATAAAGAGGTGACCAATGGACAATAAATAAAGGCAGCCCTGATAGAATTCGCTCGCCAAAGCTAAAATTCGCAATCCTATAATATAGGAGTGTCCGGGGTCTGCCTATTTTATTTGGCAAATATACAATGAAAACATTGTATAAAAAAGTTCTTGTTTATTTAAAAAAAGTAAAATTCGCCGTTGTTGGTGTTCTACACCAACAACCAGGTCCGGATCTCTCCATGAAATAAGAACTTCATAGTGATTAATATTCCTCCTTATTGTTGTTGGTGATGGAACACCAACAACGGCGAAAAATTTACACTTGACATTTGTAAATTAAGTAAACATAATTGTTTATGAGACAATTCGCGTCGGCGAAAAATAGCGTTACGAATACCCCCCCCCCATTTTATACGACAACTTTTGTTAAGAGGGGTTGTTGAATAAACTTACTGGATAATACTGCAATTATTAAATATTTTACATTTAAATAATGTTGATATTTATGATTCACAAAAAAAATTTTCAAACAAGAAAAAATACAAATTCCAAATTTGCATGCAGTATGTTATGCAAATTTCTAATTATTGTTTCTATTCTTCAAACATTCTTATTTATTTCATGCAAAGATGATCCTGTGACAATTAAACCGCCGCCGGATACAACAGCCATCAATGATGATGTATATATCTGGGATATGAAAGTTATTCATGGATATTTGAGAGGGTGTTATGCGGCTGATACTGAAAACGTATACATTAATCAAGGTTATAATTTATTAAAATATAATGGTGATACAATTGTTGATATACCTCTAAATGACCCGGGATTTGGTATGTTTGGAATTGATGGGTATGATAAAAATAATGTATTTATCGGAGGCGGATATTTCGTTAATGGAAGTAATCCTATCTTAAAAAAAATCCAATATGGAACTGTAATGTCGCATTCAATTCCAAATGATTTTGGAAGACGAATTTGTGATGTTTTATGCACAGGACCTGATGAAGCATGGGTTTCTACTGAGAGGAGCAATTATATTTATCGGTACAACGGAGGCACATTTCAAAAATACCAGCTAGATGACAGTGTTTACCGTTCATATTTTTTCAAAGATGTCTCAGGACAACTATTTTCATTTGGAGAACGGTGGAGTAATTTTAATGACAGTGGAGTACAAAAACATTCGGAATTATTATACGTATACAAATTTAACAACAATATTTCTCAACGTATAAGGATAGATACCATTTACTCACCCTATACTGGAACATACAAATCCATTTTTTTAAACAGATGCGGAACAGACCTTTTCATGATTGTTCCATTATTACGATTCACAGGCAGTGATTGGGAATTTTATCCGGGATATCCACCAGAATTAGGTTTTATTCTTACTCACATTGGGGGTCATTCAAAAGATTCTCTAATAATGTTTTGTTCCAACTACGGAAAGATGTATATATGGAATGGAAAATGGAATAAAGAAGATAGTTTTACATCACATATGCCATATTATTTTGGTATAGATCTATATGGTGCTGGAGGACCAACAATTATCATAAAAGAACCGAATATTTATTTTACAGTATCTGCACCCCTTTATTCAGATTCTTATATAATTATTGGAAGAAGAAATAAAAGGAGGAATATAGACTAAAAATAAAATTAAAATAACCAATAATATAAGACAGACGACGGTCTCAAAACGCCAGTCACGTTGTTTTTCGCCGTTGTTGGTGTTCTACACCAACAACCAGGACCGGAACACTCCATGAAATAAGAACTTCATAGTTATTAATATTCCTCCTTATTGTTGTTGGTGATGGAACACCAACAACGGTGAAACCAGTACTATAGAAAGACAATTTGCAAGACGTGAAAAAACAGCCGAAGTAATAATACCATTTGGACCTGCTGATGAAATAGTGAATAGTATTGATGTAAATTTTACTAATGATTATGAAGTTACTTATTTTAGTACTGTTCCCATTCATTATTATGGCTTTACACAAACTGTTTTGGATTTAGTAAGTGCTGAGAACAATGCGGCGGGTGATGTGACTTTACGCCTTTCAAGCAGAGATCAGGATTATACTTATTTGGACTCAACTTGTGTCATTACACTACGCTTTCAGGACGATACACATCCGGAACAAGGAATGATTAGAGATTATGTCATAGAATTTAACGGGCATTACACAATTCAGGATGACTTAGGTTTTGATGGAAATAATGTTTTATACAATTTAACAGATAAAACTGAAAATCCATACTCATATAAATTAGACCAGAATTATCCAAATCCTTTTAACCCAAAAACTTTAATAGAATACAACATATCAAAGGATGCAAATACATCAATAAAGGTTTATAACTTATTAGGTCAGCTTTTGGAAATACTTGTAAACAGTTACCAAAAAGCAGGTGAATATAAGGTTATTTTTAATGGTGAAATTTATCCCAGCGGGGTGTATTTTTATAAATTGGAATCCGGGGATTTTGTTGAAACAAGGAAGATGGTTCTGATAAAATAAATTCCATATTTATTTACTCACTGGGAGCTTTCTTACTCCCAGTGAATTTTTTTTATAATTGATGAAATGATAAAAATATTTTAGAAAAAATGAAGATATTATTTTTCCTTTTTTTACATATGCTATTGACAGCAGCAGCAATTTCTCAATGGACATATGAAACAAATTTGCCTAATGACAGTACACACGTTCCGCTTATTTGGCAAGTACGTGTTATTGATTCTTCTGTTTCATTTGTTTTTGGGACAGTTCACATTAATGAGAATCAAGATTATCCTTATTTTGCCAAACGAAACACTTCCGGTTGGCAATATGTTAATACTGATCTGAATTTATCAGTAAGAGGTTATAGCTTCACAGCAATTGATTCCTTAAATATATGGTTAGGTTCAGTACACCCTGATAACATATATTATTCATCAAACGGTGGTATGAACTGGATACTACAAAAACATGTTGCTGATACAGGTCATATAGTAGGTCTGGAATTTAGTAAACAGCATCCGAACATTGGTTATGCACTAGCTACTCTTGCATTCAATGGGTTCTGGAATGGTGCCCGAATATTAAAGACAACAAACTATGGTTTGAATTGGTCATCGTGGGATTTTGAATTTTATGCTTATGCCGCTGAGGATAACTCTATATGTGTCATTGATAGTAATTATGCTTGGTTTGGAGCTTCAAATGTTTTGGGCGGACCCGGAAAGATAATTATGACTTCAAATGGAGGTCTAAATTGGAATGTAACAGATATAAACGCTGGATATTTTTCTCCGTTTACAATACAATTTTCAGATGATAAGAAAACAGGATTATTTGTTGGTGAAACTCCCCCGACATCCTGGTTTTATAGGACAACTAACTCAGGTCAGAACTGGAATATTGTATACACTACTACAAATTATTATTCAAAAACCATGAGATGGATTCCGGGAACCACAAATGTATATGGAAATAGCGAATTTGTAATCGTTCGGTCTATAAATAATGGCTTTACGTGGAGTACTATGACAGGTGCCCCTAATTCTAATTTAATATCAATAGATGCTGTGCGTATTAATGAAGGGACAATTTATGCTTTAGCTGTAACTAGTAATAGAAGTGTTTATAAACTTATTGATACAGCTAGAGTGATTGCAATAGAAAATTCAGAAATTATAATTCCTGTGGTATTTAATCTTTATCAGAATTATCCAAATCCTTTCAATCCAGTTACAACTATAAAATACGATATACCTAAAACCTCTAATGTAACAATAGTTGTATATGATTTGCTGGGTAGAGAAGTAACGAGGTTAATCAATAATGAATTGAAAAATTCAGGCAGGTATGCAATAAACTGGAATGCAAATAACTACGCTAGCGGTGTATACATTTACAGAATAAAAGCGGGTGATTATATAAGCGTTAAGAAGATGGTTCTGGTTAAATAGTTCTAACGAACTATAACTGCAAAGATTGTAATATTATTAAAAGGTTCCCGGCAGGGGACCTTTATTTATCATTATTAAGCGACATAATATTATATATGTGATTGTGATATTTTCAATCCCTGTAATCCGGCGAACACCGGGATTCTCATTTTTGTCCCACTCTGCTGATTGGAATATTTTTCCACCTGCCGGAAAACCAGTTTGGCAAAATATACTTAAATAATTACGTAATTCAGGCGTTTTACATTCATATCCGGTAAAATTCTAGTTTAATATATACAAAATGCTTTCCCAAATTCGGAAATACCCGCTATCTGCCATATATATAAGAAGATAGCGTGATTTTAAGAGCATACTTTTTGCTCTAAATATTGCATTTACAGAACAAAAACGGCAAATATTCTGACTAAACTTAAGTCTTATTGGTATAGCATACCTAATTACCCAATTGTGCTAATTTAGGTTAATTAATTGTCGCTAATATTATACAAATGTTTCACGTGAAACATAAAAAATGAGCGAAATGAAACATTTTCCAAAGCCAAATATGTTGAAATTGGTCTAAATTTAGCAATTCACTCATTTTCCCGCTTAATTTGGATTTCCAAAAATTTTCCCCTATTTCGCGAACTAATTTACGGAAAAATCAATTTATCCAGTTAATTCAAACTAAAAACCATAAAAATATGAGAAAATTCCTAAAAATTATTGGGATTCTTTTAGTTGTAGTTGTTGTGCTGCTTACTGCGGGGTATGTTTATCTAACTACAGCATTGCCAAATGTTGGTCCGCCGCCGGATTTAAAGGTAAATGCAACACCGCAGATGATAGAGAGAGGCAAATACCTGGCTGTAGGTCCCGCAGCATGCATTGATTGCCATTCAGACAGGGACTTCACCAAATACTCAGGACCGGTTGTACCCGGTACTGAGGGTAAGGGAGGACAAGATCTGGGTAAGGATTTCGGCGGTGATGCAGGTTTTGTTCCTGCCAGAAATATCACATCTGATAAAGAAACCGGCATCGGTAACTGGACAGATGGTGAAATATACAGGGCAATTACAATGGGTGTGGATAAACACGGGGATCCCCTTGCACCAATGATGCCCTACACTGCTTTCGGCACCCAGCTTGATGAAAGTGATATATTGGCGATTATTGCTTATATAAGAACATTACCACCGGTAAAAAACGTGGTTCCTCCAAAGAAGCTGAATTTCCCGTTGAGCTTAATAGTGAGAACAATACCCGATAAGCCAAAATTTATTAAGCTTCCTCCTGCTGCAAATAATATTGAAACAGGCAAATATTTATCTGCTGCGTGTATAATTTGCCATACTAAAATGGATAAAGGTCAGCCGGATATGGCAAAACAGTTTGCAGGCGGTAATTCATTTCCTTTGCCGAGCGGAGGTTACTCCATAACTTCAAATATAACCCCTGATATGGAAACAGGCATTGGAAAATGGACAAAGGATGAATTTATTAAGAAATTTAAATCATATGCAACTCCGGAAGGTCATAATATTCCTGTAAAAAGAGATGAAGCTAATACTGTTATGCCCTGGACACAATTTGCCTCGATGACAGAAAGCGATTTAGGTGCCTTATATGATTATTTAAGAACAATACCCCCAATTAATAATAAAATTGAAAAATTTGTACTTGTGCAGTATTAAGAAGGTTTCAGGTTGGAGGCTGCAAGTAAGTTTAATTTGAAAATTGCGGATAATTGGTAGATTAACTCCTTTCCGGGGTACATCCCGGGAAGGAGTTTTGTTATTTGCTGAAATTGTTAATTATTCATTGCAAATTGCACATTGCTAATTGCTAATTGCTCATTACCCTTGCTAATTACTAATTGCGCATTGCTAATTGCTAATTTTAATATCAACCCGGAGGCCAGTGCATTTGTCTGCCTCCCAGCAGGTGAAAATGTATATGGAAGACGGATTGTCCGGCAATCTCATTACAGTTTGCTACAATGCGGTAACCTTCCAGGTTAAGCTCCTTAGCTATTTCCGAAGCAGTAAGAACTATCTTGCCCATTAGTTCATAATTATTTTCATTAATTTCGGCAAGCGTGCTTATATGCTGTTTTGGAATAATAAGAACGTGATGCGGAGCCTGCGGAGATAGGTCATTAAAAGCTACAAGCTCATCAGTTTCTTTTACAATCTTTGCAGGAATTTCTCCGCGTGCAATTTTACAAAAAATGCAATTTTCCATTATATATTATTTTTTTTCAATCCTCTCCATACCGTCATCAATTTCTTCTTTTTTCATCTGTGTAGGATCTGAAGGCTGTTCTGTTTGTTTATCATCTTTTATTTTGGGTTCATCATTTATTTGCAGTTCTTCACCCTTTATCCAGCTTGAATCCTGAATATTTGAAGTTGAATCAGAAGGAGTTTTATTAACATTTGTATCGGCTAAGCTGTTGGTCATATATTCCAGTACCTTTCCCCCGATTTGTTTGGAATATTCCGAATTAGGGTCTTTTTCAATCAACTTTGTATAATAAATATAAGCACTGTCATTCATTTTTAAAGCATTTTCGTATATCCAACCCATAGCATAATAAGCTTTACCGGAAAATACAGAAGCAGGATACAGAATAACTATATTATTATAAACATCCAGTGCGGACCTATATTCTTTCTTCTCAAGTAATTCTTCCGCATATGAAAACAAGCTGTCTGCTTCACCTGAAAAAAAATCACCGTTGGTTAGATTAAGTCCAAGTTGTTTTCTGCTTTCCTCAGCCGCAGCAGTAGCAGGAAAGTCCTTTATTATTTTGGTAAATACTTCTTCAGCTTTTGAATCCAGTTTTTCATTTTTATACAAAGTTGCAAGCCCGAAAAGTACTTTACTTTTAAAATCATCGTTATGCGACCTGTCAAATGAGCTTAAAAGGTAATGTTCGGCAGAATCAAGATTTTCCAGTTCATAAACAAAAAGCTCTGCAAGTTCAAACTGAGCTTTCGCAATTTCTTCATCTCTTAAAGCCACGGTATCAGTAGGGATAGTTAATGAGTCTGAAAATAATGTTGTAGATTCGTAAGACCCCTTAAAACCGCCCGGTTTTCCCTTCTCTTCATCTCTTCCTTTTTGCTGTTCGAATTCAATTTTTTCCAGCTCTCTTTGCTCTTCACTTCTTACATTGTTTAAGAATGTTGTATCATATTCTGTATTAATAACATTACCTGCTATTTTTGACCTTAGCTCAAAATATTTACGGAAAACATTAACTTTTGCATTTGCAACACTGTTATAGTGCCCTAAAGAATTTTCTTCCAATGAATACTTGTAATATCGGTAGGCATTTAAGTAATCTCCTGCTTTTTCATAGCGGTTACCAATAGAATAACTTGCATCTGAAGAAGCAGCAGATTTTGGATAAGTTTTAATAACATCGGAATACTCTTTTATTGATTTAGGATTATTGCTCTGGTCATAATAAATAGCAGATAAAAGTTTTATTTCACCAAGAAATGTATTGTTTTCTTTATAATCTATTTCAAGCTTTTCAATAAGTACTTTTACATTTCCAAAACTATTGCTGAGTATCAGGTTCTTTGCATGGTTGTATCTTGCATAATACTCAAGGTCAAAAGAGGGACTATAGTCCAGAACCCTGTTAAACTCATATGCTGCACGTTTGTGGTCAGTTCTTGCAGTAACAGAAGCAATAAGCAGCTGCATTTGAGCTTTGAACTCATTATTATTAGAATATTCAATTGATTTTTTGTAGTTCACAACAGCCTTATAAAAATCTTTTTTTGATATATAATACTCGGCAATTGTTTGATAAGCACCGGCAATGATATATTTATTTGTAGAAGTCTTTAAAAGCGATTCAACTTTTGCAAGTGCATCATTCGAATTATTAAGCCGGAATTGTGTTTTTGCTTCAAAAAGCACAGCTTCGTTATACAAAGGACTCACTTTAAGCTTTGAAAGAAATTCACTGAACTTCCTTTCTGCTTTCAGATAATCGCCAAGGTAAAAATAAGCCTTAGCAATAAGCAAAACCGCCTGGTCCATAAATGCACTGCTTTTATGGTATTGTATAACTTTGGAAGCTTTTTCAATTGCTTTAGTAAACTTATCTATAGATTCCTGGCTTAAAGGAATATGCTGATAAATTGAATCTATTTGTTCATTATATTTTGGCAGTACACGAAGCTCATAATCTTCATAAGCTTCTTCGTAATTTTCCTTGGCATTATAAAATGTATTAAAATACGTACCAAAATTTTCCATCCTGTTCCCGATAAACATATAGCTGGCATACTCCTGAAAATCAGGGTCCAGAGTTATTGAGTAATCGGGGTCCGGGTCATCAATTGATTCATCCGGAGTGTATGTTCTGTAAGTAAGGGTTGAACAGGATATTATAAAAAGTGTGCAGGAAAGTAAGAACGGGTAAAATAAATACTTACGGCCTGCTTTGATAATAAGCTTTTTTGAATTCATTAAACTTAAATTAACCCTAAAAATGAATAATTTCAATGTAAGTGATTACCACAATATTAAAAACGATTATATTTCATATTTAATTTCATAAAAAATATGAAATACATTGGGAATTGAATATGCACAAATATAAGATTAATTTGCTGTCATGGATACAATTGAAGAAAAAGATATATTAATAAGTGATACAAGAACAATTATTCCCTCAACCCTGCCTGTAATACCGTTAAGGGATATTGTCATTTTCCCGTATATGATGTACCCTGTTCTGGCAGGAAGGGAATCTACAGTAAAAGCAATAAATGCTTCACTGGAAAAAGAGAAATATATAATGCTGGTTTCACAAACAGATTCCCGCATAGAAGACCCGTTACCTGAAAATTTATACAAAGACGGAACAATTGCGCGGATTATACAGGTAATCCGTCTTCCCAATAATTTAATTAAAGTACTTGTTGATGGTATTGTTCAGGCAAAAGTACTAAAATTTATACAGGATGAATATCTTAGTGCAGACATTGTTTACCGCTTTCCTGAAGTTAATCCGGGTACAGAACTTGACGCTTTGATCCGCCAGGCATCGAAGCTGTTTCATGAATATATTAACAGTAACAGGAATATTGCACAGGAATCTATTGTTGCTTATGAAAACATTAAGGAACCTGACAGGAAACTTTATTATATTGCTTCCAATATTCTTGTGCCGATTGCAGCAAAACAAAGACTCCTTGAACTGACTGATCTCAATGAGCAGTACTACGAATTAATAAATATGTTAAGCTCAGAACTTGAAATACTTCAGGTTGAAAAAGATATTGAGAGAAAAATTAACCAGAGCATGCAGAAAAATCAGAGGAAGTTCATTGTGCAGGAACAGATAAGGATCTTGCAGGAAGAGCTGAACGATGAAGACGAAACTGACCCGGAATTTTTAAAGCTAAAAGATGCAATTAGAAAATCTAAAATGCCTTCCGATGTAAAAGACAAAGCAATGGAAGAATTTAACAAGCTTAAGAAAATCCCTGCAATGTCACCGGAAGCAACGGTATCAAGAAATTATCTTGACTGGCTTATTAACGTTCCATGGAAAATATTCACACAGGATAATCTTGATATATTGCATGCAAAAAAGATACTTGATGAAGACCATTATGGACTTGATAAGCCGAAGGAAAGAATTTTAGAACATATTGCAATACTAAATAACATAGAAAGATTAAAGAAAGATAAATCTTATAAAGAGCAATTAAAAGCACGGGCGCAGATACTGTGTCTTGTAGGACCTCCGGGTGTTGGGAAAACCTCTCTTGGTAAATCTATAGCACGTGCCTTAAACAGAAAATTCTCCCGGATTTCTTTAGGCGGTGTACGTGATGAATCGGAAATAAGAGGACACAGAAGAACATATATCGGTTCGATGCCGGGCAGAATAATTCAATCTATGAGAAAAGCAGGGACAGCTAATCCTGTTATCTTAATGGATGAAATTGATAAAATGGGTATGGATTTCAGGGGAGATCCTGCAAGTGCGCTGCTTGAGGCTCTTGACCCCGAACAGAATAATACTTTTAATGACCACTATCTTGACGTTGATTATGACCTCTCGAAAGTTTTATTTATAACTACTGCAAATGTTCAGTATGCAATTCCCCTTCCATTACAGGACAGGATGGAAATTATTCAAATACCGGGATATCTTGAACACGAAAAAGTAGAAATTGCAAAGAGGCATATCATTCCAAAGCTTCTTCTTGAACACGGTTTAACCAACGATGATGTAATCATCCCTGATGCAATAATCAGAAAAATCAGCAATGCATACACAAGAGAGTCTGGAGTAAGGAACCTCGAACGTGAGATAGCATCATTAATGAGAAAAATCACTAAAGAGATAGTACTGAAAAAGCTTGATACAGACGGTGAAAAGCCGAATAAGAAAAAAGCAAAGCAAAAAGCACCACTCAGTGTAACTGTTGACGACCTGGAAAAATACTTAGGTGTACCAAGGTTTAAGGAAAAAATTACAGATGAAAAAGATAAAGTAGGCTCAGCAGTCGGTCTTGCTTGGACATCTATGGGCGGTGATATTCTTGATATTGAAGTAAGTGTAATGCCGGGAAGGGATAAACTTACATTAACCGGACAGCTTGGGGAAGTTATGAAAGAATCTGCATTGGCCGGACTTTCATATATTAAATCTAACTGCAAGCATTTTGGCATTCATCCAAAATACTTTACTAATAAAGAAATACATATACACATTCCTGAAGGAGCAATCCCAAAAGACGGGCCTTCTGCAGGTGTTACAATGACAGTTGCTATGTTATCAGCATTGTCTAATAATCCTACACGACCTTATGTTGCTATGACAGGAGAAATAACACTTAGAGGTCAAATACTGCCGATTGGCGGCTTAAATGAGAAACTGCTTGCTGCTCAGAGAAGCGGAATTAAAACAGTGATGATACCCAAGGACAATGTTAAAGATTTGAAAGAGATTCCTGATAAGATAAAAGACGGGCTTAATATTGTACCTCTTAACGTGTTTGATGATTCGGTAAAACATGTGTTCAGGAAGAAATTCGGGAAGCTGAAATAATTAAGGAAGCTTGTATTTTTTTTCTTTTACACCAAAATAGTAACTGAAGCCTGCAAATATTGAACTGTATGCAAATTGCTTCCATCCTGCATACAATACCTGCGGAAGATGACTATCGTCATTTATCTCAGTTTCATACATTGTTGCAGGTTCTGTGGTTTTCTTTAAGAGAAGATTTGCATGTGTAAATCTGTATCCAATATTTAAACCAAAATCTTTATCAAAAGCATATTCAAGTCCTATAAAAGCTGAATAACCTATCCTGAAGCTTGATTTAATTTTAACATCATATGAATTTACTTTTGTTGTATCAATTGCGTCACGTTCATTTATTGTAGCCCTGCCGGATATAAAACTAAACAGGGGGTTAATTCCGAAGAAATATTTGACTTTATGTGAAGGGGTAAAATTATACTCAGCTCCCACTCCGCCTGAAAAAACATGATATTTCACTTTTCCTTCTTCAATATTAGATGCTATAAGATTGCTCTGGAAAAAATTATAGCTTGCAATTCCATCAAGCCAGAACCTGCCTTTTTTATCCAGTGGAAGTTTTCCTATGATGCTTGCACCCAGACCGTTTCTGGCACCATATTTCCTACCCCTTATAAAATCGTTCTTGCTAAAACCGCCGTTATTTGCTGATAGCTCAAGTGAACCAGAATTGTAATATCCGCTGACGTCTAATATAAACTTAGGAACAGTATATAATGTCATTATGCGTATTATACGCGATTTTTTTATAACGATTGTATCTACTTTGATAACCTGTGAATTAATAAAATCCACATTTACAAATAAAATTAATACAATAACAAATATTAATGATTTAAATTTAATTTTCATTAATTTGTTTTTTTATTTTTCATTCCAAAGTAAATATTAAATCCTGTATAAAATGAGCTGTAAAAAAATTGTTTCCAGCCTGAATATGGTATCTCAGGCTTTATATATTTATCATTTAAATTAATATTGGCAGGGTCTCCTGATTCTTTAGAATCTTTCAATAAAACATTTAAATGAGATAATTTAATACCAAGGTTAATTCCAACATTATTATTAAAAGCATATTCGAATCCAAAGTTAACATTAAAGCCTAAACGAAACGCATTTTTAATATTTAAATTAAACTCGGTAGAATCTGTAGATAATGAAGCAGAACCGTTTATTAAGGTTGCCATAATTTCGCCTCCAACGTAAGGCTTGAACCTTTTATCGGGATTAAAGCTATTTTCCAGCCCTAAAGCTCCTGAAAATGTATTGTAACCCACCTTTCCTTCAGGTGACTTGGAAATAACAAAATTACTTTCAAACCTGTTGAAGTACCCTGCTGCAACTAACCTTAAATTACCCTTTTTATGCAAAGCATACTTCCCTGCAAGCATAAATCCATAACCGTACCTTGTTCCAAAATTCCTGCCATTCACAAAATCAGATTTGCTGAAATTTGTATTTGCATTATCTGCAAGGTCCATCAAACCGTTATGGTAAAACGCACTAATCTGTAAAGTAAACCGTGGGGCTTTTCCGGGAACAATTAAATTCTGAATCCTCTGTGTTGCTATGAAACTATATGACGTGTCCTTCTGTGAATAAACCACAGTGGATATAAAAAATATACAATATGTAATTAATTTAAGATGCTTATACATACAGGTGTTATTTATTATTTACTGTAATAATGAAAGCATCGGTATATCCCAGAGATTTTACATAATTGAGCATTTTTAGAGCTTCAGCTTTATTATTATAATTTCCAATTCTTACTTTGTATAAATTATTGAGAAGCTGATAAGTAACTGCTTCTCCCAGTGCTGCCCGTGCAGCTTTAAAAAAATTGTCGAAATTTGCCTTATCTATAAATGCACCGATTTGAACTATAAAGGTAAAGTTATCACTTTTGCTGATAACTTCATTATTTTGTTTATTGTTTTTTTCAGTAGTAGTATCTTCTATCTTTGCAGTTTTTATAGTATCATATACTAACTGTTTCTCGTTATAATCAACCCTAACTTCTTTAAGTTCATACTCTCCCGAACTGCATCCTATATAAAATATGCATATTAGCAATCCGGCAAAATATGTTCTTTTAAGCTTCATGGCTTTTTTATATTTACGTAAAAATAACTTATAAATAAAATAAAAACAAGAGGTATGAAAAATTTTCTTTAAGCAATATCTTAACTGGTCCAAGTATCTACAATAAAACAAGGTAGTTATAGAAATATTTGAATTTTAAGCTAAAAACAACAAAAAAAGCTGTCCTATAATTAAAGGACAGCTTTAAAAAACTGAAAACCTTATTTATTGAAATTTATTTAGTTAACAAATATCTTTTTTCATAAACTCCAAAATAAAAACTGACTCCGGCCGATATAGTGAGAAAAGTGAAGTTTTTCTTTCCTGCATATGTACCGGGTGAATCCGGGTCGTCATCTATCAATGGAATTTCATATAAATTGTTGTCATTATTCCCGGAATTTCTTAACAGCAAATTTGCATGAGTTATATTAAAACCAAGATTTAATGCCGTAGTATTGTTAATTGAATATTCAGCCCCGCCATGAATCACACCGCCTAACCTGAAACTTGTTAATATATCAAGGTCATATTTATATGGTTCGCCTCCTCTGTTTTCAACCCAAATAGTTGCCTTACCATTAATCCAGCTAACAAGAGCTTCTGCACCAAGAAATATCTTCACTCTATGATTTGGTGTGAAGTTATTTTCAAATCCAGCTCCTGTAGATAAGATATTAAAATTGCTCTTTCCGACATCCGCAACTCCGGTTTTTTTTCCAAAAAAATACGAAGATATTTTGTTGTACTGACCTGAAAAAATAAATCTGAAATGACCCATATGGTCCAATTTAAGTTTACCGGTAGCATTTAGACCTAATCCTTTATCTGCACCCAAACTTTTACCTTGTATAAACTGATCTGATTGAAAATCATCGTTAAATGTACCTGATAATTGTCCCATCGCCTGATTATAATTCGCATTTATTTGAAAGGTAAAATCAGGTGAAGTTTTAACAAGCATAACCCTTTTTATTTTAGGTGTATTATCCTGAGAATAAAAAGGGAGCGTTAAAACAACCAGAAAAATCAAAACAATATATTTATGCAGTCTTCTCATATATAAAGTTAATTAGAATCTGAAAGATTTCTCTTTAATTCCAAAATAAATATTGATACCCGAGTAAAACGAAGTAAATAAAAACTGTTTATAACCGCTTAAAAATAATTTCATATCAGATCTCCTTCTGTCTCTTACATAAACCTCATTGGTGTTATCGGAAATATGAGATTGTTTAAAAAGAAGATTTGCGCTTGTTACACTAACCCCGAAATTCCAGCCTATCTTATCGGAAAAAAGATATTCCATACCTGCTGAGAGCGTTACACCAACTCTAAAGCTTGGTTTAAATGTCACATCTGTAAAAACCGTATCATCGTTTATATATGAAGCTTGACCGGTAATTGCATTTATCAGGACAGCCGCACCCAGATACGGCTTAATCTTAAAGCTTGGTGTAAAGCTGTTTTCAAATCCTGCCCCAAGAGAAAAAACCTGGTATTTGATTTTCCCGTCATCTGAAGCCCTTGAAGAGAATTTATAGTTTGAAAAAAAATTGGCCGCACCTATAAATACCAAACGCACATTATCATAGTTCATGAATGGTTTTTTACCGGTAACATAAAATCCGAAACCGTTTCGGGTGCCGAAATTCTGCCCATCCTCAAACTGAAACACCTGTTGATTTGTGCCAAGATTCGCATTTAATTCGCTCAATCCGATATTATAATTGCCGTTTATCTGCAATGTGAATCCGGGAGATGAACGAATAAAATAATTTTTAACGGGTGCAGCAGATTTATTAGAATGTATATGCCCGGTTGAATCAGTTTTGGTTACTTTTAATGTATCAGATTGCGTTGGTTCCTGATAATCATATGTGACAGATTTGCATCCGGATAAATAAAATAAAATGATAAAAAAAATTAAAACTAAATAGTATTTTTTTTTCATAGGATTGATTAGGCAACAATATGAATTTGTTTTGAGTTCCGGAAATAATAAAAACATCATTTAACCGGATCGGTTATAAAACCTTCGTAACCTAATTCTTTTACTTTTGCAAGAACTAAATCTGCTTCGTTTCTTGAATTAAACTTGTCTGTTCTTACCTTATACATTCCATTGATTAAATTACAATATACATTAATCTTCAAAACATCTTTTATCTTTCTTGTGTATGATAAAGCATTCGATTCATATACAAAAGCTCCAAACTGAACAATAAAAAGCTGGGGTGCTGTTTTATTCTCGGTACTTTCAGTTTCGTTTTTAATTGCCGGATCTGTAATTATTTCAATTTTTGGCTGTTCTACTTCCTGCTTAATTTCATTCTTTGATGCGATAATTGAAGAATCAGAATAATCGTCCACTTCTTCTATTTCGTAACCGGTTGAATTGCAGGAACCGAAAATCCATAATGAAAATACTATTGCAGATACATACAGGATTTTAATTTTCATGGTTGATATATAATGGAAAATAATTGTTAGCAAAATTAAATACAAGTAGGTAAATTCATCTTAATACGACACTTTTTTCATCTTAATACAACACTTTTGAGGGCATTTTAATCATTTTCTGAATTTGTGACAGCCTAACTATGCCTTTATAGTTTAGTCTTTTTTATATAAATTGCTTGCTATGACAATACAGAATTACTTATTCATATTACTTTTTCTTGCAGCAATATCTTTCTTCCTTTCTAATTTAAAAAAGATTATATCGTTTGTTAAGCTGGGGCGGCCGGAAAACCGTTTTGATAAACCCTGGAAAAGAATAAAAAGAGTTTTAACTGTAGGTTTAGCTCAGACTAAAATATTAAGAGACCCTGTTCCGGGAATTATGCATGCATTTATATTTTGGGGATTTGTTACGCTGTTAACAGCAGTTATTGAAGCTTTCATTCAAGGCTTTTATTCCGGATTCTCCTTAACGATTCTCGGACCAGTTTCAAAAATATTATTTGCTTCTCAGGATACATTTGGCCTTCTTGTCATTCTCTCTGTTCTCTTTGCATTGTTCAGAAGATATGTTACACATCCTAAACGGCTTCAGGGAGATGGACATACAAATAAAGATGCAGCAATCATATTATTTATGATTCTTGGTGTAATGATAACAATGTTTGGTGTTAACATTGCTAAAATTCATTTACATCCCGAATATGCAAACTACTATAAGTTTCATTACATTTCATCATTAATTGCACCGGTACTCTCAGCAAGCTATGCAGATATTGTATATGCAATTTCCTGGTGGGCACATGTTGTAATAGTTTTATTTTTCCTGAATTATCTTCCTTATTCAAAGCATTTTCATGTTATAACGTCTTTACCTAATGTTTATTTTTCAAAACTGGGACCGCAAACACTTGAGACGGAAGAGATAAATTTTGATAATGAGAACGTTTTCTTAGGAGCCGGTGATTCCGAACAACTTATATGGAAAAATATTTTTGACGGTTATACCTGTACCGAATGCGGGAGATGCACTGCAGCATGCCCTGCAAATATTACAGGCAAACCGCTTTCACCGCGTAAGATAATAATGAATACAAGGGACAGGACAAATGAAAAGGCACCATACCTTGTGAAAAATATTGATATGCCATCGGAAGTACAGGAACATAAGCTTGTCTCGGAGTATTACATCACTGACCCCGAGTTATGGGCGTGTACAACTTGTATGGCATGTGTTAAAGAATGCCCGGTAAACATAGAGCATGTGAATGCTATTGTTGATATGAGAAGATTCCTCGTGCAAAGTGAATCACGATTCCCGGAGGAAGTAATGACTGTATTCAGCAATATGGAAAACAATGGCGCACCATGGGCTTTCCCGCAATCAGACAGGTTAAGATGGGCAGATGGTATAGATGTTCCTCTTGCAGCAGATAAACAGGAATTTGATATATTATACTGGGTAGGATGTGCAGGTGCTTTTGATGCAAGATACCAAAATGTATCACGCTCGGTTGCACAATTACTTAATAAAGCAGGAGTGAATTATGCAGTACTTGGCACACAGGAAAAATGCAACGGTGATTCGGCAAGGAGATTAGGCAATGAATTCCTTGCACAGATGCTGATAAAAGAAAATGTTGAAACCTTAAAACAATATAAATTCAAGAAAATACTTGTCACCTGCCCTCATTGCCTGCAGACTATAGGAAATGAATACAAGCAATTCGGCGGCGATTATGAAGTAGTACATCACTCTGAATTTATTAACGAGCTGATTAAGGAAAACAAGATTCAAATTGACGACAATAAAAAGATAGACAGCAAAGTAACATTCCACGATTCATGCTATCTAGGAAGATACAATGATATTTATGACGAACCCAGGGATATTATTGACCTGGTAAATAAAGGTGAGCAGGTTGAGATGAGACGTTCACGTGATAAGGGATTATGCTGCGGTGCAGGCGGAGGCAGGATGTGGATGGAAGAAAAAATCGGCAAAAAAGTAAATATCGAAAGAACCGAAGAAGCATTATCCGTAAATCCTGATATTATATCTACAGCATGCCCGTTCTGCATGACAATGATGAATGACGGTGTGAAAGAGAAGGGTAAACAGGAAGATGTTAAAGTTAAGGATATTGCAGAATTAACCTGGGATTCAATTAAGTAATCTTTATGAAGATAAACAAAATTACCTGTGATTTTTCCCAATTCTTTTGTAAATTCGTTACACAAAAACACAAATTTTATTTTTTTTATAGATCGCAGGGAGTGCTTCACTGCGTTCGGAATTATAATAAATAACCAGGAGAGAACTACATGTCTTATTTCTTTACATCAGAGTCCGTTAGTGAAGGACATCCCGATAAAGTCTGTGACCAGATATCAGATGCAGTGCTGGATGATATACTGGCACATGATAAAACCGGAAGAGTAGCATGCGAAACATTCTGCGCAACCGGACTTGTATTGGTGGGCGGCGAAATTACCACTCATCATTATGTTGATATACAAAAAGTAGTGCGTGATGTTGTAAAAGATATCGGCTATACTAAAGGCGATTACAGGTTCGATTATCATTCAATAAATGTAATGTCAGCTATTAATAAACAATCACCTGATATTGCAATGGGTGTAGACAAAGGTGGTGCCGGTGACCAGGGTATGATGTTTGGTTATGCAACTAACGAGACTAAAGAACTCATGCCGATGGCTCTTGTTTATGCACATGCATTAGTAAAAAAATTAGCTGATATAAGAAAGAAAAATCTGAAATTAATGCCCTGGCTGAGACCTGACTCAAAATCTCAGGTTACAGTTGAATATGATGATAACGGAAAGCCGTTAAGAATTGATGCAGTAGTTGTCTCTACACAGCATGACGGTGATGTAACACAAAAAAGAATCAGAGAAGAAGTTATCGGATGCGTAATCAATAATGTAATCCCCGCAGAACTTCTTGACAGAAAAACAAAGTATTATGTTAACCCAACAGGCAGATTTGAAATTGGCGGACCGCATGGTGATTCAGGTTTAACAGGCAGAAAAATTATAGTAGATACATATGGAGGAGCAGCTCCTCACGGCGGCGGTGCATTCTCAGGCAAAGACCCCTCAAAGGTTGATAGAAGCGCTGCTTATGCCTCAAGACATATTGCCAAAAATATTGTTGCTGCAAAACTTGCTGATAAATGCTTAATACAGGTTTCTTATGCTATTGGAGTTGCTGAGCCAATTTCAATTTACATCAATACTGAAGGAACCGGTAAAGTTGATGATAAGGTAATAGCTAAATTCATTCACAAAGAAATTGATATGACTCCAAAAGGAATTATCGAAAGATTAGATCTGAGAAGACCTATTTACAGGAAAACCTCAAACTACGGACACTTTGGAAGAAACGATAAAGATTTCACATGGGAAAAGCTGGATTTTATTGAGTTGTTTAAGAAAATATAATTAGATTTATCAAATTATTCGGATTATTTGAGATTATATGCCTAAGAGAAAACTGAAAATAAAAGTATTCAGAAACTTTGCTGAACAGGAAAAGGCAGATATTAAATATTGGCGAAGAGTATCGCCTTCTGCCAGAGTAGAAGCTCTGGATATTATGAGAAGAAATTATCTCAAACTAATTTATGGAAGAGTACCCAGATTACGAAGAGTTATTAAAGTTATTAAACAAACATAAAGTTGAATATCTTGTTATAGGTGGATATGCAGTATCTTTTCATTCAAGTCCTCTTTTCACGGAAGATATAGATATTTGGATTAATAACACAAATAGAAATGCCGGTAAAGCATTTAAAGCACTAAACGAATTTGGTATTGGAAACATACCATTAGAGGAAAATGAATTAACAAATAATGATCTTGTGCTGCAGCTTGGGTATAGACCTGTAAGAATTGATATATTGACAGGGGTTGGGGGTCTTAAGTTTACCGATGCATATAAAAGAAGAGATGTTGGGAAGTTTTTCAATGTAAATGAAGTTAATTATCTTTCTTACGAAGATTTAATTTTTACAAAAACAAAAGCCGGAAGAGAAAAAGATGTTATTGGTCTTAGCTGGTTAAAAAAACATAGGAAGAAAAAATAAAATGAATAATTTTTTTTTGGCTTCTTCTACCCTTTCAAATGTATAGGGCTGTTCTTTAGATTTCCGAAACTGATTTTATATTCTATTACTCCCATAATTATTAACTTAATAATTTATGGGAGTATTTTTATTTTCACCTACAGCAGATTAATAAATGCAATACAGCAATGGACAGGAGTTAACGAACCAACCGTTACCTTCTGGGCGCAGTTTCTCCATATTGTGCTTTTAATTTTGGGCGTTATTATCGTTTTATTTATATGCTACCTCGCATTTATTGTGTTCGGTGGAATAATTACCGCTCCATTTAATGAATCCATATCCCAAATCGTAGAAGAAAAAGTTTGCGGTTACAAAGCACCTGAATTGACTTTCTGGAAAGATGTGTATGTAAGCATTACAGGTGAGTTGAAAAAGCTTTTATTTTATTTTACAGGATTATTTATTTTTTTCCTCATTAACCTGATTCCAATTGCAGGTAATGTTGTATCAGTAACGCTTGGTACAATTTTCTCTTTCTTTTATAATGCATTGGATTTCCTTGATTATCCATTGACAAGACAACTGGCATCTTTCAGAACTAAATTAAAATCAGCTCAATCAGGCGGTATGGTTACTTATGGCTTTGGCGCAATGGCATTTCTTATGATGTTTTTACCCGTTGTAAATGTATTCATGAAACCGCTGCTTGTGGTGGCGGGAACAAGATTGTATTATGAAAAGAATTTCTCAGATTTATCAAATTTATCAGATTTATCAAAATAATTTAATATGAAAACATTCATTTCAAAGTTTTTAATTACATTTGCAGTTGTATTTATTGTAACCGCAGGAATAACCTATCTATATAATTTAATATTCCACAATGCTAACAATATAGAATTGGAAACCGCATTCCAACTGGCAATAATTTTTGCAGTTGTGTTGCCTGTTCTTAATAAAATTGAAAATAAGAAAAAGGAAATAGCTAAATGAAAGTATTAATTTTTTTATTAACAATTCTTTTATATTATACAATTTCATATGCTTCATATTATAACATTTCAAGCGATACTGTTATTTTCCATTCTGAAAAGGAAGGATTAATAATATTAACTCAGAATATAGATTCTATAAAATATCATATAATAAAGGTAAACTACCCTAATCCTTTTAGTCCTTCTATGCGGGATTTTTCTGCAAAAATTAATACTTATGATTCAACGGCTTTAACAATAAACATTACGGACAAACTTCAGAAACTCATTGTCACTTTTATATGGAATAAAATTCCACCGGGAGCATATAGGTTTGATTGGTGGGAATATGTGGATATGAAAGGACTAAAATCAGGAGTTTATTACGTTGAGACATTTACTAAAGAAGGGGCAAAGTCTACCAAAGCATTAATAGTAAAATAAATTAAATATATTTCTCGTTTCTGTTGTAAATGAAGAACTATGAAGTTTAATAATAAAAAAACCGTTGTTGCTTTATTGCTTTTTATATTATTGATTGCAGAAAATACTGCTCTGCTTTTATTCTTAATTCCTTTTTTAAATAAACCATCTGCAAATCCTGCACCGGAAATAATAATTTTTAAAAGAGTAAACATAATTAGATTTAATAAGGAAAATAATGAGCCACAGTTCAGTTCAGCAACCAATATATCAACGTTATCGGAAGAGCTGGCAAAAGATACAGTAGAATTTCCAAATCCTTTTTCACCTGTTATGCCCTGTCAAATATTTGCTAAAAAATCCGGCTTAATTAAAATGTATATCTTAGATTCAAATAATGTTACCTTGAGTGAATATAAATTTCCTGTTCATAAAGGCAAATATAATATAGAACAGTGGGCTTTTATGCATGGTTTTCTTCAAGGCAGATACACATTTAAGTTTGAACTTCCGGATACAATGTGTAGATATAATATAAACCGGTAATGACATTAATTTCTATTCATAGAAAATCTTCGCAGTTGAATATTATTCATTCTTTTCCTCATTTAATCTCTTAACTCAATTCCGTATATTTAGTTTTACGATAAAATTAAATAAAATTTCCATTGTCAGACCCCTTAGTAAATCTCGATTTAGCAAAGTGTTTTATTGAAAATAGCTAAATGGAAAAAACTTTAACAGTTTTAAATAAAATGCTGGAAGAAAAGCTTTTTGAAAAATACGCAATTGGCGGTGCAATTGCTTCAATATTTTATATTCAACCACTGGCTACATATGACTTAGATATAATGATTTTGCTAGATGTTAACAAAAGCACTTTAATTTCTTTATCACCAATTTATAACTGGTTAGAGCAAAAAGGATATGAAGCAGAAAAAGAGCACATTATAATTGAAGGAATTCCAGTGCAGTTCATTCCTGTTTATAATGATTTAGTGAAAGAAGCTGTCGAATGTGCTAAAGAACAAAATTATGAAACAGTAATTACATTTGTAATCAAACCGGAATATTTAATTGCAATTATGCTTGATACTGGCAGAACTAAAGACAACGAAAGAATTGTTAGATTTTTAGAAGAAGCAGAAATAGATTTTGTATTATTAGAGAAAATATTATCTAAATACAATTTAATTGAAAAATTCAAAAAGTTTAAATAATGAAACTTCAAAATGAATTAAAAGAAATAGCAGAAAAGATATTTCAGTCAAAAAGAGAGTATCACAAAGAAATGGCTAAAATGCCTATAGAAGAGAAGATAAAAATATTATTGAAACTCCAGGAAATCGGCATCAAAGCAAACAAAAATATGAAAGACAAAAAAGTTTGGGCGATTTAAATTTCTCCTAAATTTCAATAAATTTCATCTCCCAATTTCCTCATTTAATCTCTTAACTCATTTCCGTATATTTAGTTTTACGATAAAAATTAAAACTAATATACCTTGTCAGACCCCATAGTAAATCTCGATTTAGCCAGAGAGCTTGGCTTACAGGAAGACGAATATAACAGAATTTTAGAACTGCTTGGCAGGACACCAACTTATACAGAGCTTGGCATCTTCTCCGTTATGTGGAGCGAGCACTGCTCATATAAGAATTCCATCCTGCAAATTAAAACACTTCCCCGGAGCGGCGGCAGATTGCTTGTATCCGCAGGTGAAGAAAATGCAGGGCTTGTTGATATTGGTGACGGGCTAGCAGTTGCTTTCAAAATTGAATCACATAACCACCCTTCAGCAGTTGAACCCTACCAGGGTGCGGCAACAGGTGTCGGCGGAATTCTGCGTGATATTTTTACTATGGGTGCAAGACCAATTGCTGCGTTAAACTCGCTGAGGTTCGGGAATATTACACCTATCGGAGATAATGGCAGCAGTGATGGCAAGCTGGAACGGACAAAGTATTTATTTAAGAATGTTGTTAAAGGAATTGGAGATTACGGTAATTGCTTTGGTGTGCCAACTGTAAGCGGAGAAATATACTTCGATGAATCCTATACTGATAATCCACTTGTCAATGCAATGGCTGTGGGTATCGTGGAAATTGGTGAAGTTGCAAGTGCAACTGCTAAAGGTGAAGGCAATCCTGTATTTATTGTCGGCTCTTCAACAGGCAGAGATGGAATTCATGGTGCTACATTTGCATCAGAGGAAATATCAGAGAAGTCTGAATCAAAACGACCATCCGTACAGGTGGGCGACCCTTTCACAGAAAAGCTTTTGCTTGAGGCATCAATTGAATTAATAAAGAGCGGTGTTGTTGTTGGAATGCAGGATATGGGTGCAGCAGGTATTACATGTTCTACAAGTGAAATGAGTGCAAAAGGTAAATCAGGAATGAAAATAAATCTTGACCTAGTTCCTGTCCGTGAAGAAAAAATGAGTGCATATGAAATAATGCTTTCCGAATCACAGGAAAGAATGCTTGTTGTTATAGAAAAAGGAAAAGAGGATATTGCATTTGATATATTCAAAAAATGGGATTTGCACTGCGTAGAGGTTGGTGAAGTTATAAACGATACAAACATCAAAATAACATATAAGGGCAAACAGGAAGCGGATGTACCCGCAGACCCTCTTGTATTAGGCGGCGGTGCTCCTGTATATGTTCGTGAAGCAAAAGAACCTGCTTACTTAAAAGATATAAAAAACATTGATTACAATTCATTAAAAGAGCCGGAAGACCTGAATGAAATATTGATACGGCTTCTATCCTCACCAAATATTACAAACAAAAAATGGGTATATGAGCAATATGATACACAGGTAAGGACAAATACTGTCATACTACCCGGCGGTGATGCTTCCGTAGTAAGAGTAAAAGGCACTAACAAAGCTCTTTCAATGAAGACAGATTGCAATGGAAGATATGTTTATCTGAATCCTTACAAAGGCGGATTAATTGCAGTATGCGAATCAGCCCGCAATGTTGTTTGTACCGGTGCTGAACCGCTTGCAATTACAAACTGTCTTAACTTCGGTAATCCTTATAAACCGGAAGTGTATTACCAGTTCAAAGAAGCAATAAGAGGGATTGGCGATGCCTGCAGAACTCTGGATACACCTGTAACAGGCGGCAATGTAAGCTTTTATAATGAGTCACCAGATTATGCAGTATACCCTACCCCTGTAATTGGGATGATGGGTTTGATAGAAGATGTTAAACATCTGACAACTTCTTATTTTAAAGATGAAGGCGATGTAATAGCATTAATTGGCAAAGATGTTAAGGAATTTGATGGATTAGGTGGAAGTGAATTTATAAAATTGATTCACGGGAAAGTTGCAGGAGATGCACCTGATATTGACCCTTCATATGAGAACCGCCTTTATGATGCAACACTGGAAATGATAAAAGCAGGATTTATAAAATCTGCTCATGATATTTCTGATGGAGGATTCGCAGTTGCATTAGCAGAATCATGTCTTATGAATAGAAACAATCCTGTTGGATGCAGTGTAAATATTAATTACAATACCAGAAAAGATTTTGAATTATTTAACGAAGCTCAAAGCAGAATAATAATTTCTTTGAGAAAAGAAGATGAAGATAAGTGCAGAGAGATTTGTACTAAACATGAAATTGGTTTTGAAAACATAGGCAATATTGGCGGTGATAAATTAATGATAAATAAGGATATAAATTTAAATCTGGAAACTTTGATTGATGCTTATTATAATTCGATACAACGAATAATGGAAACGAATGAAAGTAAAATTAATTAATATTGCCCTGTTATTTTGTTTGCTCCAATCAGCAAACATATCTATTGCACAACAGAACAATTCAAAACTCAAATTTAAGCTAAACCAAAAAGCAGGTGGAGATGGTACAGCGTTATTAACGATACATGCAGTAGCTATTGCAATAATTATTAACCCGGTTGTGATGTATGAGAACAAGAAATTTTATTTCGGCTTAACCAGGGAAGTATCATTGGGTTTTGGAAAACATGGCGAATTTCGCATATCGGGTGAATACACTTACATATTCCGGACAAACTTAAAACACCACTTACGGGCTTCAGTTAAATATGATATGATGTCAAGCCTGAGCAGAAGCGAGTGGCTCCCATCACGTGATGTTTTTACAATCGGAGCAGGATATTTTCTGGATGAAGAAGGACCGGGAATATTCCCTGAAATTACTGCAGGATACCGTTTAGGCGAGCCTGATTATATATTGTACCCTTATATTAAACTCCGGCATACGTTTATGACTAAAAAGGATAAACCGGATAATACTGACTTTTCTCTGGGAATGATTTTAGGTTTTAAACCGTTCTAAAGGTATGATAAAACATGTATTGCAAAAATTACTGATTATCTCAGTAATCTTTGTTATCACAATAAATATATATTCACAAGAAAAAGATAAAATATTCCTCCGGAACAAATCTCATTTTATCTTCAAAGAAACTCAGAGCACATTTCTGCCTGTATCCATTGGTGTTGGGGTAGTTCTTTATTTAATTAATCCAATTATCCTCTATGAAAACAAAAGGTTATACGCAGGTGTCACTAAAGAGTTATCAATTGGTTTTGGGAAGATTGGTGAACACAGGGTTGCTTTTGAATATTCCTTCGTTTTTGCCGGAAACATTTCACATCATTTAAGGTTTTCATATAAGTATGATATATTGAAAAAAGGTATTGAACCGTCAAATATGCTTCAGGGTACTTCAGTAATGTCGTTTGGTGCAGGTTATTTTACAAACTTTGATAAACAAGGTGCATTTCCGGAAATAACCTATGGATATTCACTCCGGAATCATAGACTCCTTTTATTTCCGCATGTGAAATTAAGGCATACCGTAATGTTTAAAAAAGAGCAGGCAGATATAACCGATTTGTCATTTGGCATTATTGTGGGATTTGCAAACCCGTTTATTGATGTTAAAATAAGAAGAAATAATTAAACTAATAAAAGAAGAAATTGCTAGAATATGTTCCTAAATCTATAACAAACTTTTTCCTTGAAGTTTACGGCTTATACGGTTTTACAGTAGCCTATTTCAGAGAGATTTTCAAACGCCCGTTCGAGTTCAAAGAAATGATCAGGCAGTTCTTCCAGATAGGAAATAAATCACTTGGGCTTGTAAGCATCACCGGGGTTATTATTGGATTTGTACTCGCACTGCAATCCGTACCGACCATGTCTCAATTCGGTGCTGTATCATTGATACCAAGCATGGTATCCATAGCAATAATCCGCGAGATTGGACCGGTTATAATAGGATTAATTTGCGCGGGCAAAATCGGCTCCAGTATAGGTGCAGAGCTTGGCTCAATGAAAGTTACAGAACAAATAGATGCAATGGAGGTATCTGCAACAAATCCATTTAAATATCTTGTTGTAACAAGGATAACTGCAACAACCCTGATGATACCGCTTCTTGTTATTTATGCAGATGCAGTTGCAATATTAGGAGGGTTCCTTGCTTTAAGTATTGTTGGTGATGAGACATTATATTTTTATTTCTCAAAAGTATTTTCTGCATTAACATTTTCCGATATTTTACCTTCAACAATTAAAACTTTCTTTTTTGGATTTGCAATTGGACTTGTTGGTACTTATAAAGGATATAATGCATCACGCGGTACAGAAAGTGTTGGTGTTGCAGCAAATACATCTGTTGTTGTGGGTTCATTGCTGATAATTATAATTGATATGATTGCTGTACAAATAACTACAATAATTTCTTAATATGGATAAAGAAAACGATACAAATATTAAGCAGATCTCTAAAGAAGGCATTGTAATTGAAGATAAAAATGTTATTGAAATCAGCGATTTAAAATTATCATTCGGTAATAATGCTGTGCTCCAGGGCATAGACCTCGAAGTAAAAAAGGGTGAAACAGTTGTTGTACTTGGTAAATCGGGTACAGGTAAGTCTGTTCTTTTAAAATGCATAGTGCGGCTAATAATGTCTGATAGCGGCAAAATTAATGTATTAGGAATGGATGTCCTTACTCTGAATGATAAAGAATTGGTTAAATTGCGTACTAAAATAGGATTTATATTTCAACAGGCAGCGTTATATGATTCTATGACTGTACGTGAAAACCTGGAATTCCCCCTTGAAAGACACGAAAATCTGGATGAAGACGAACATAATAAACGGATTGAAGAAGTACTGGAAAGCGTGTCGCAGAAGGAATCTATTGATAAAATGCCTTCGGAATTGTCCGGAGGAATGCGTAAAAGAATTGGAGTAGCAAGAACCTTGATACTTAAGCCTGAAATTATGTTGTGGGATGAGCCAACAACAGGTTTGGACCCTGCAACTTCACGCGAAATAAGCTACCTTATTGTAAAAATGCAAAAGGATTTTAATGTAAGCTCAATCGTCGTTACTCACGATATGTCTTGCGCTAAGATAGTTAGCGATAGAATTGTAGTTTTAAAGGATGGAAAATTTATTATTGAAGGTACTTATGAAGAATTAAGTAAATCAGATGATGAATTTGTGAAATCATTTTTTGAAGAAGTTTAAATTTTATAATCATGGAAAACAATAAAGAAATTCAAGCAAAAGACAAACGGAAAAAATTTTTCCTGGCAATATTTATGGTAATAGGTATTGCATTATTCATAGTTGCAATATTTGTAATAGGTAATAAACAAAACCTGTTTACCAGTACACTAAAGATTAATTCCGATTTTGAAACCGTCAGCGGGTTAAAGGAAGGCGGTATTGTAAGAATTACCGGAATTGGAATAGGGACAGTGGAAAGAATCACAATACTGGATATAAATAAGGTCAAGGTTGAAATGACAATTGAAAGCTCACAAAGCAAGTTTATAAAAAAAGATTCCAAAGCTACTGTAATTTCAGAAGGATTGGTTGGAAATAAAATAATTGAAATTACAGCCGGGTCGCCCTCTTCTCCCAGCGTAAGTGACGGTGATTACATTGGAAGCATTAAACCGGTTGAAATGGAAGATATTTTAAAAAACCTGAAGGAAACCGGTGATAACACTACAAAGATGACAAAAGAACTTACAGACATGGTCTCAAATGTAAACAATGGACAGGGTACAATCGGTCAGTTGATGACAAATAATGATTTATACGACAAAATGAGTTTTACTATGGAAGGTGTTTCACAGTCTTCGGTAGAATTAAATAAAGCTATAAGACTGATATCAGGTAATATACAAGATATATCAGGTGATATAACCGCACTGACCCCGAAAATCAGAAACATAACGGGTGACCTTGCTGAGATATCCAGAAAAATGAATTCCAGTGAGAGCATTGTCGGTACTTTGTTAACTGATACAGCATTTGCTAATAACCTTAAAGAGATTATTGTTAACGCAAACAGGTCAACCGAACATATCGAAGATGCCACTTTCAGTTTATCACAGAACATGGAGGCTTTAAAACACAACTTTCTCTTTAAAGGTTATTTTGAAGATATAGGTTACTGGGATAAAACCGATTTCGAAAAAAGCATAAATAAAAAAGAGCTTCAGTTAAAATTAAAAGAACAGGAACTGAACGAAAGAGAGAGACGCCTTAACGAAAAAGAAAAGAACCTGGAAGAAACCGGACAGTTTAACAAGTAAATTTAGCCCCAAACGAGGCTTTTTTATTAAATTCAATAGGGATTGAATTTTACATTTACACTACTATTTTCATAGGTTAATTTAAACTATGAAATCTAAAATAAATCAAATTCTATTACTTGCAGCTGTTTTAATAACAGTAAGTATGTATATTCAAAGCTGTAAGAATGATGAAACAGTTGTAACTCCCCCCCCTATTGAACCGGAAAATCCGGTGCCGGTGCTTGTTTCACCTCATAATGAATCATCCAGCCAGATATTAACACCGTTACTTGACTGGGAAGATTTCAGTAATGCACAGAGCTACAGGATTCAAATTTCTTTGGATGCAAACTTTGAAGGCATTATGATATTAGATTCATCAGGTATTACAGCATCACAGTTACAAATCCAACAAGGAAGATTAAGTACAAATTCTTTTAATTATTGGAGAGTAAATGCTACCGGCAATTCAATCGGAACAACAAACTGGTCAAAAGTCTGGAGGTTTAATGTTATATTGGAAGCTCCCGATCCTCCTGTATTAATTTCCCCTCCCGATGGAACAACAAATCTGGGATATACACCAGAGCTGGATTGGTCAGATGTTCCTGGAGCACAAATATACAGAGTACAGGTTTCTCCTTATCAGAACTTTTCAGCGGTTATACTAGACAGTGGTAATTTAACACAGACTCAAATTACCGTTCCTGTGTTTATTTTAAATTCAAACCTTACTTATTATTGGAGAGCTAATGCAGCAAATTCAAATGGTATTAGTACAAGTCAATGGACTGCACCCTGGAGCTTTACTACAATAAGCGGGCCTCCTCCAAATACTATAAGCGGAACCATTTTCTTTGTTGATACCAACTTCATTCAGGGAATTGTTGGTTATCAACTAGGAATTTACACTACATGGCCTCCTGTTGGTCCTCCGGCTATTTCTGATACTTTTTCTGTAATATATACGCCGGCCGGATATAAAGCGAATTACAGAATAACCCATCTTCTTAATGGTAATTATTATGTTACGGTTGTTACAACTTCGGGGTTATTTCAGACTCCTCCGGTATTAGGTATATATGGCTGTGATACGGTTCATTTACAATACTCGCCCTGTCCTGCTAATCCGACAACTGTTAATATAGTTAACAATATTGGAAAGTCAGGCATTAACTTTCTGTCATGGGCTGATACGCTAATGAGAATCTATTAAGTGTTGATATCAATTAAGTTTATAAGAGGCTGTCTCAAAAGGATAGCCTCTTTTTTATTTGTTGAGGCGGTTCTAGTTTTTTGTTATTTAAGATTTGGGCAGAAGATGAGATTCTTATGCTGCTATTTTTGATAGGTTATGTGCTA
>RPQH01000022.1 GCA_003820375.1 Ignavibacteriota bacterium | reverse complement strand
TGAAAGGAGAGGGGGAGACATAAAAATATAGAACTTGAGTAATAATAAAATCTTAAAAGTAAAAGGAACTCCCCCTCTCCTAACACCTATCATAGGAGAGGGGGTCGGGGGGTGAGGACAGGAGCTGAAATTACACGTATATTTTTTTCGTAACAAATTGATTTATGATTTGCGTAAGGTGACTATCTACTCAGGGATTTATTTGCCTGTTGCTGATTGGGGAAAGCACAAGTTTGTTATTTATTTTTTCCATCCCGAGATATATTCAAGCGCAGTCTCAAGAACGCGGTCATAACCTCTGAATATTTCTTCCTCAGTATTTCTTACATAAATATCCGGTACAACACCAATACCTTCTAAGCTTTTGTCGTCCATTGTTAAAGTAAGCCCATCCGGCATTTCGTATAACCAGCCGTTAGGTAATTGAAATCCTCTTATCAGTCCTATCGAACCTGAAGTCGAATCACCAATTTGTATCGAATAAGGAAGCTGCTTAAAAAATAATGCAAACATTTCAGAAGCACTTGCGGTTACCCGGTTTGTCAGTAGAATAATTTGCTTTGTAAAATTTGGAGAAGATTTCCGCGGAGAAATTGTTTGTGTAACAGGAGAAGTAAAATCACTGTGCTTTGGACCATTTCTTGCAATTTCTTTTCTGAAGGTTATATCTTTATCAGTAAAGCTTGCTGCGATATAACTAAAATTTGGTACATGACCTCCTCTGTTATTTCTTATATCAATTATTAATGTATTAACATCTGATAAGCCGGATATAATATTATCAATATCTTTTGCCCAATCTGAAAGTCCGCTAAAAGCAGCAATGTGTAAATATCCTATTGAATCACCGGGAAACCTTCCATAAGTGAAATTACCTTTTCCGGCTGAGTGAAAATTTCTATCCAGGTATATGGATTGTACCACATCTAAGTTGAATTCATATTCATTTGAATTCCTGTGAGATGAGTTATAATATATTGAGTTGGTATTATATATAGTAACATGCCCGTCATTAAAATTGTAAAGTAAAGATTTAATAATTTGCCAAAGTTCTTTATCAGTGCAGTCATTATTAATTCTGGAGCTGTAACAAGTATATAAGCTGTCCCATTTTATGTTTCTCACAATAAAGGATGGATAATATCTGTCAAATTCTTTCCAGAGTATATTGAAATTATTTGTTGGTGTATTTTCGGGGTCAGGACCTAATATCAAATCTTCGCACGAAATTAACGGAAGAAAACAAACCAGGATTAGCAAATACTTTTTTATGATTAAAATGTATTTATTCATAATGATAACCGGACTCCTGTTAAAAAATTATTCATATACAATCCGATTATGCGGGGTTCATCAAAGTAAGAATATTGAAAATTATATTGTGCCAGAATCTGAAACCGGCTGCTTAATTGATATCCATATATAATTTTTATATGTACAGAAGGGTTATTCCAGAATACTTCCATTTTTCCAAACGGATTGATGTGTGAATACCGGTACGTGCCGGGAATATAAGAATATTGAGGTCTTGATACATTAGATATTAATGAAAAATCTGCTGCAAAACCGAGATTGTTTGAACCGGTATTGTAATTAGCAAAAGCTGATACCTCTGCCGAATGTACCCAGTACCAAGATTCTGTAAGTACTCCATACTCAGAAATATATTCATTGTACTGAGAAAAATTTAGAAGGGAATACCCCCCGCCCCCTAAAAAAATATTTAAGTCATTACCCCAAATTTTATACTTTGATATATTATGAAGATAATTATACCTGAAGCTTACTCTGAAATTTTCTGCATCATATTTCTCTAAATTAGTTTTAAGAACAGCATTATATCCCGCTAATTGAAAACTCTGGATGCTTTTATCAGTCTTTATCATATATTCACCTTCAACAGCGAAATTTGTATTCCTATATATTAAAGATGAAGCAAATTCATCTCTTACATGAAAGTCACTCAATCCAACAATTAATTGTAATGAATGTTTTGCAGTTGTATCTTGAGAAAATGCATGACTGTATATTAATAATAGAATGGAAAATATTGAGACACTTTTCACTTGTCTAGGTTTTTATTTTTAAAAGTTAACAATAAGTGTTGTTATGTTCAAAGCAATAATTTACATAGTTCGATTTATATTCGCTTAAATTCCATTTGTTAATTGGGTTCCAGCCTTTTCAGAAATGACAAATAATCAATACAGACTCTCAACTCACTGCTCTCAAACTCTCAACTCTCAAACTCCCAACTCTTTTTCCATTTTTTTAGTCCTTCTTTTCAGTTAATTTGCATTAATTATAATCACAAAAAATAATAAGGAGAGAGATTGAACCGCACATTAGCAATTTTAAAGCCTGATTGTCTTGAAAAGAAAATACAGGGAAAAGTCATTCAGCAAATCATTGATGCAGGATTTACAATTAAGGGAATGCGTCTTATCAAATTAACACCGGAATCTGCACAGAAATTTTATGAAGTACATAAAGAACGCCCGTTTTATTCAGCACTTGTTGAATATATGACCTCAGGTCCGGTTATTCCAATGGCTCTTGAGAAAGAAAATGCAGTTGCAGATTACAGGAAACTGATAGGAGCTACAAATCCCGAAAAAGCCGATGAAGGTACAATAAGAAAGCTTTATGCAGATTCCATTGAAAGAAATATAGTACATGGCTCGGATTCCGATGAAAATGCAGCAAAAGAGATAGCTCATTTTTTTAATGAGAGTGATATAGTATAGTAAAGATGGTAGCACAGACACTCCTGTCTGTGCCCTGCAACACAGACAGGAGTGTCTGTGCTACCGGTTCCCGGCGGTATTGACAAATTAAACACATTCCCTTATATTTGAAGGAACTATTTATCATTTTCCTAAATTTATAAGGTCATTATTAGAAAAACCCTTAATTATTAAGGTAAACAATAATTGATGCATTCGACTGTAGATGATATAGATTTAAAGATACTTGAGCTCCTGCAAAAAAATGCCAGGATCAAAAGAAATGAATTAGCCGAAGCCACCGGCTTATCTATACCATCAATTACTGACCGGCTGAATAAGCTTGAAAAAAACGGGCTTATCGATTCCTATATCACTAAGTTGAATGCTAAGCTGTTAATGAAAGATATTACAGCTTTTATTTTTGTTACAAGTGATTCATCAACACACTACAGGGAGTTTATCCAGCATGCACTTCAGACTCCCGAAGTACTTGAATGCCACTCCATAACAGGGGATGGCTCACACATTCTTAAAATAAGGACCGAAAGTACTTCAACTCTTGAAAAAATCCTGTCTAAGATACAATCATGGAAAGGGGTCCGCTCTACACGGACTTCAGTTGTGCTTTCCACTCATAAAGAAGGATTGTATTTAGACCTTAAAAATTTAAAAAAAGATGATAAATAAAAACAATAACGGAAACAAAATTCCGTTCTTAAACAACCTGATAAAAAAAAGTAAAGTTGAGATAATTGACCTGAAATGTATTGACCTGACAGGACGGCTTCATCACTTATCACTTCCGGTTTACAATAAGATACTTGAGGACCTTATGCATAACGGTGTGGGATTTGACGGCTCAAGCTACGGATTCCTGAAGGTTGAGAACAGCGATATGATTTTAGTGCCGGACCTTGATACAGCGGTTATGGACCCGTTCAGGGAAGCAAAGACACTCAGCTTTTATGCAAATATATTTTTAACAGATGACGATAGAACGCCGTTCAACCAGGACGGAAGATTTCTTGCAAAGAAGGCAGAACAGGTTTTAAAACAATTCACGGGTGCAGATGTTTCCATGTGGGGACCTGAGTTTGAATTTTACATCTTTTCAAAAGTTAAATACGATACAAGAACATCCGCATCATATTATGAAGTTGAGCATGCTGAGGAGTTTTATAAAAATGCATACCACGCGGCAAATCCGTTTGATGTTTATGATGATTTCCGTGATAAGGCATGCAGCTTGCTTAAGCAGTTCGGAATAAAAGTTAAGTACCATCACCATGAAACAGGTGAAAGAGGACAGCAGGAAATTGAAACATATTTCGAGAACCTGCTAACTACTGCAGATAACGTTGTAACTGCAAAATATGCATTGTTCAATCTTGCACGGCAGAACGATTTATTTATCACATTTATGCCCAAGCCTATGTTCCACCAGGCAGGCAGCGGAATGCATCTTCATGTTTATCTAACCAGGAATGGGAAGAATGCTTTTTATAAAAAAGGGGAGTATGGCAATGTTAATTATTTCGGAAGATATTTTATTGGTGGATTATTAAAGCACGGACAGGCATTATCGGCGTTTACAAATCCCAGTACCAATTCATATAAAAGACTGGTACCGGGTTTTGAAGCACCTGTTGCATTAACCTACAGCAAAGGCAACCGTTCATCTGCAATCAGGATACCGGCATATATTAATAATCCTGAAATGACGAGAATTGAATACCGTCCGCCTGATTCAACTGCAAATCCATACCTGTGCCTATCGGCAATGCTGCTTGCAGGAGTTGACGGAATTGTGAATAAGATAGACCCAGTGAAAGAATCTTTCGGACCGCACGATGGAAATATTACGGATTATTCATTGAAGGATACAATTCATTATTTACCGAGAAACCTTGAGGAATCTCTTGATGCACTTGAGCTTGATAATGAATTTTTAAAACGCGGATGTATCTTTACCGACGAACTTATAGAACAATGGGAGAATATAAAACACCAGGAAATTAATTCTATTAATACGATGCCCCATCCGTTCGAATATAAAATGTACTTTAGCTTATAAGTACATAATCTGCCTGGATTCTCGCAGTCATGTACAGGCAATATAGAAACAGGGAAAAATAACGGGAAACTGAGAAAGTATTACCCCGCAAGCCGGGGCTTAAGATTTTATTATTAAAAATTAAAAAAAATATACCGGAAAGGATAAACATTTATGGCAAAAAGTAAAGACGCAATTAAGAATGTTTTTGATTTGATAAAGAAGAACGATGTAAAAATGATAGATTTAAGATTCACCGATTTGCCCGGACAGTGGCAGCATTTCAGTGTACCTGTAAGCCAGTTTAGAGAAAGTGCATTTGAAGAAGGGCTTGGTTTTGACGGCTCATCAATCCGAGGCTGGCAGTCAATTAATGAATCGGATATGCTTGTATTCCCCGATCCTGAAACGGCAGCAATTGACCCATTTATAAAATACAAATCACTTTCTATGATATGTGATATAAAAGATCCCGAAACATTGGAGAACTACAGCCGCGACCCCAGATGGATCGCAAAAAAAGCTGTTGAATACCTGAAGACCACTAAAATAGCACAAAATGTTTATTTTGGCCCGGAAGCAGAGTTTTTTATTCTTGACCATGTTGCATACAACGTCAATGAATACAGTTCATGGTATAAGATTGATTCAATCGAGGGATTCTGGAATACAGGAAGTGAACATGAAGTAAACCTTGGTCATAAAATAAGATTAAAAGAAGGATATTTTCCTGTTCCTCCTGCAGATTCAACAAACGATATAAGGAACGCAATGGTTGAATTCTTACAGAATGCAGGAATAGAAGTAGAAACCCAGCATCACGAAGTAGCAACGGGCGGCCAGGCAGAAATAGATTTTAAATACTGCCCGCTCGTTCAGTGTGCAGACAGGCTGATGATGTTTAAATATATTATTAAAAACACAGCACGCTTGTATGGAAAGACAGCGACGTTTATGCCAAAGCCGATTTTCGGCGATAATGGCAGCGGAATGCATGTTCACCAGAGCTTATGGAATAACGGTAAACCGCTTTTTGCCGGAAGTGAATATGCAGGTCTCAGTAAAACCGCTCTATATTATATCGGTGGAATATTAAAACATGCTCCTTCGCTTCTTGCATTTACCAATCCGACCACAAACTCATATAAGCGTCTTGTACCCGGGTATGAAGCACCTGTTAATCTTGCTTATTCAAAAGCAAACAGAAGTGCATGCGTCAGAATACCAATGTATTCGCAGAACCCTAAATCAAAACGGCTTGAGTTCAGGTGTCCCGATGGTACTTCAAATCCTTACATAGCTTTTGCAGCAATGCTTATGGCAGGATTGGACGGAATAATTAATAAAATAGATCCGGGTGAGCCGATGGATAAAGATATTTATCACTTAAGCCATGAAGAGCTGAGCAAGGTTCCGCAGGCTCCTTCTTCACTTGATATTGCTCTTGAAGCTTTGAAACATGATAATGCTTATTTAACAAAGGGCGGTGTTTTTACACAAGACCTGATTGAAACATGGATAGATTACAAGGTTGAAAAGGAAATAAAACCAATGCAGCTTCGTCCGCATCCGTATGAGTTTCATTTGTATTATGAAGTGTAACCACAGATTACACAGATTGAACTGATTGGATATAAAACAAAAAAAGGTGTATTGATAAGATACACCTTTTTTATTTATAAACATCTTTCCGGTGCCTTATCTTTAAGATAAAAACATCTTCCCCACTTAAGAAATAAATAACTCTATAATCACCAACTCTAAATTTTCTTAAACCTTTAAATTTACCTTTTAATAAAGGATAATCTGCAGCTTTAATAGAAAGATCATTATCAATTGAATCAATAATACGAACTTGTTCAGATTTTGATATTTTCTTTAAATCTTTTTTTATTGAAGGATTGTAGTTTATTTTATAAACCAAGAGATTTTTTCAATTGTTCTGATGAAAGATATTTTTCTTTTTTATCCTTTAATCTTTCAAGAGCTTCATTAAGATCTTCCTGTTCTTCTATATATTCCTCCAAAGCTTTATTCATATGATAAGAAGCGTCTTTATTAGTATCTTTTGAAAGCTGATTAATTCGATGAATTAACTTGGGCTTTATTTTTATGGTTTCGTCTTTTTTCATACAATAAATATAATAAATTTTAATTAAATAATATCGTCTTTATTTGATAATTTAAAACAAATTATTCTTTAATTAATTCAACAAAATATTTCAAAAAAAGTGTTAGGAGTAAAGATACACCTTTTTTATTTGCTTCAAGTAGTTAATTTTCATAAGTTTGAGTAATACTTCAGAAAGGTTTATTTCCATGAAAACTTACATTGAAAAAAAGTGGATACAAACCGGTATAATATGTGGTTTTCTCACAATGATTATATACCCGTCAATCCTGTTCATATCTTTTCCACTTAACATTACATTATTGCTTGCCTTTGCATTTGGAATTTTACTGCTTATTGCATCAATCGGTTTGTATCATATCCTTGGGCTGCATAATAAATCCATGACACTTCAGCTTGGAGTGTTGTTTAATATCATTGGCTGCTCTGTAGTTACAATGATGTTTACAATACAAATTGCACTTATAAGCTTAAAGGAAAAAGCTGCCCCTGATATAACACGAGAAATAAAAAACTATATCTGGCAGATGCCGAATACAATTCAGCTTGGATTAGATATTGTATGGGATATATTTTTTGGGTTAGGTACATTCCTAATCGCATTAAACATGTTCAATCACCCAAGGTTTGGAAAAATAATTTCGATCATTGGAATGGCAATTGCGTTACTGCTATTAGTTTTAAACATCGCAACATTTCCCATACCGCCGGGTGAAGCCGGTTCTTTCGATGCAGGTCCATTAATAGCTTTGTGGTATCTTGTAACAGTAATTATGACTGCCCGTTCTCTTGGCTGGGTTGATAGTGTAATTAATATAACAAGCAAGGGATTTACCGGGAAAGCGATATAATTTTTCAATTTTATATCGCTATTTTTTTCTGAGTTTCATTGAAAAGCCACCACTCAATGGCTGAATTTCAGCCACATGAATTTATATCCTTTATGATTTTGCATTCTTTACGTTTAAATCTTAAATCTGTGTAAATCCGTTCTCTCAGCGGCATCTGTGTTCAATACCCGGTTAATGGAATTTTTGCTCTTATTATATGTTTTATGAGTATATGCCGATTAATTTATGAATTTATTAAAATTTGTTGTATTATTAAGTTTAACTTTATTCACTTTTTCGTGTTCTAAAGATATTAAACCGGAAAATACATTAAATACTAAAACACAGAAAGACACAATAATGCCTGAAAAATTAGATACTGCTGTATTCGGTGCCGGATGCTTCTGGTGCGTTGAAGCTATATTTCAAAGATTAAAAGGAGTATATTCGGTTGAGTCCGGATATGCAGGAGGGAATGTCCCGAATCCATCGTATGAGCTTGTTTGTACAGGCACTACGGGTCATGCTGAGGTTGCAAGAATAACGTATGACCCTGCTGTTATTTCCTTTGAAGAAATACTGGAGGTTTTCTGGACAACACATGACCCGACAACACTAAACAGGCAGGGAGCAGATGTTGGTACACAATACAGGTCGGTAATATTTTACCAAAATGAAGAACAGAAAAAATCTTCAGAGCGTTCTAAAATTGAAGTTGCATCAAAACTGTGGGATGACCCTGTTGTAACCGAAATTTCACCACTTACAAATTTTTATAAAGCAGAAGATTACCACCAGAACTACTATAATAATAATCCAAACCAGGGCTATTGTTTGGCAGTGATAAATCCGAAAGTAACAAAA
This sequence comes from Ignavibacteriota bacterium, assembly GCA_003820375.1. Classification (GTDB taxonomy): domain Bacteria; phylum Bacteroidota; class Ignavibacteria; order Tepidaquicellales; family OLB5; genus RPQH01. The sequence continues at coordinate 45,803 of RPQH01000022.1, read as the reverse complement.
TTTAAGAAGAAGTTTGCAAACCGGCTGAAAGAAGAGAAGGCAATCGAGAATTAAGAATGGCTAATAACCAATGACCAATTAACTTTTGCCACTCCCTCTTTCCCAAATAGTCCCAAAGGGATCTAGGGAAAATTTGGGAAAGAGGGATAGGGAAATAGAAATTTGGGAAAGAGAGATTGGGATTTTGTGAGAAAAGGAAATTATACGTATCATCGTTGAGACCCTCACTTCCGTGAGGGTGACTTAAATATGAAAACAAAAACTCTAAAGAAAAATAAGGTAAATGTAATTACGCTGGGATGTTCGAAGAATATTTATGATTCGGAGATTCTTATGGGACAGCTTAAAGCAAATAATTTCAATGTTGAGCATGAATCGGATAAAAATGATGCTTCTGTTGTAATTATTAATACCTGCGGTTTCATAGAAAATGCAAAACAGGAATCTATCAATACAATCCTGGAATATGTTAATGCAAAAGAAAAAGGACTTGTTGATAAGGTTTATGTTACAGGATGTTTATCGGAAAGATATAAGCCCGAGCTTTCGAAGGAAATACCGGATGTGGATGATTATTTCGGAACACACGACCTGCCGCGCCTTCTTAAAACATTAAATGCAGATTACAAACACGAGCTGATTGGTGAAAGAGTTTTAACCACACCTCATCATTTTGCATATTTTAAAATATCCGAAGGATGTGACCGTCCCTGTTCATTTTGTGCTATTCCGATAATGCGCGGAAAGCATGTTTCAATTCCGATGGAACAGCTTGTTCAGCATGCAAAATTATTAGCTAAAAACGGAACGAAAGAACTAATATTAATCGCACAGGACCTTACGTATTATGGATTGGATGTTTACGGAAAAAGAAATTTATCGAAACTATTGTTAAAATTATCCGGTGTTGATGGGATTGAATGGATACGGCTGCATTATGCTTTCCCAACAGGTTTCCCTGAAGATGTGCTTGATGTTATGAAGGAAACAGATAAGATATGCAATTACCTTGATATGCCGCTCCAGCATATTAGTGACAGGATATTGAAATCGATGCTTAGAGGAACTACGAAGAAAAAGACTAATGATTTGATAAAAATGATAAAGGATAAAGTGCCGGGAATTGCACTGCGGACTACATTAATTACCGGCTATCCGGGTGAGACAAATGATGAATTCCTGGAATTGAAAGATTGGGTGAAGGAGATGAAATTCGAGCGGCTTGGCGTATTTACATATTCACATGAAGAAAATACACGTGCATTTAATATGAAAGATGATATACCGGATAAGCTTAAGAAAAAACGTGCCGAAGAAATTATGAAAGTTCAAAACAAAATTTCACTTGAGCATAATAAAAAGCTGATTGGAAGAACATTAAAAGTTTTATTTGACAGGAAAGAAGGAAAGCATTTTATAGGGAGAACAGAATTTGATTCACCTGAAGTTGATAATGAAGTGCTTATTGATGCAAAGAAAAATTATGCCAGGATAGGTGATTTTGCAGAAGTGAAGATAAACGGAGCATTAGAATATGATTTGACCGGAGAGATTGCAAGTACCTGATAAGCTATAAATAATTTCCTTTCAATATTAAGAACGATTATATAAGTTTACACTTTATAAATTTAAAAAATTTGACTGATTATAATCCATACATAGAGCCTGCACAGCAGCAAATCCCGGAACAGAAAAAAAGATTCAGACTAGGAATATCTCTTAATATTATCCTGTTTATCCTTACTTTTTTTACAACCACTATAGCAGGTGTTGCATGGATGAACAGAGACCCATATGACCTGGATAATTTTAGCTTTGGTATTACATACGCAGTATTGATATTATTTATTTTATCATGCCATGAGTTCGGACATTATTTTGCCGCAAAATATCATAAAGTAAAAGTTACATTGCCATATTTTATACCTTTTCCGTTTCTGATGCTAAATCCGTTTGGAACAATGGGTGCTGTTATAAGAATGAAAGCAGCTACTCAAACAAGGAAAGCATTGTTTGACATCGGAATTGCCGGTCCGATTGCAGGATTTATTGCATCGCTGTTTGTGCTTATTTGGGGAATGACACATCTTCCTCCAATTGATTACCTTTTTGCTATTCACCCAGAATATGCAGCTATGGGAATTCCAACAGAAGGTTTTGCATTCGGTAATACTTTGCTCTATGCAGGATTGACTAAAATTTTTACTTCTTCACCCAGTGTTTTTATGCCGCCAATGAATGAAATGTATCACTATCCTTTCCTGTGTGTCGGTTGGTTTGGATTGCTTGTTACGGCTTTAAACCTTCTTCCTGTCGGACAGCTTGACGGCGGACACATTGTTTATGCTTTATTCAAAGAGAAGCATAAATTATTAGCAAGAGCATTCTTCATGTTTACTCTTGTCCTTGGAATTGTCGGTTTACTTCAGTTTGTGGGAATTACTATGTTTGAAAGATATGGATTGCTGAACTGGCTGGTATGGTCTGCATTAATTTACTTTGTTATTAAAATTGATCATCCGCCTTTGTATGATAATGAACCGTTGGGTACCGGAAGACAACTTCTTGGTTGGTTTGCTTTGTTTATGTTTGTAACCTCATTTACACCTGTGATAATTACCAGTTACTAATCCTTTTGATTTCGAATTTCGAATTGTCAATTTCGAATTGAAAAGCTTGAGCCCCAGATTAACCCAGATTAGAAAGATTAATATGATTAAACCATTATATCAATCCGATGAATAATAAAATCAATTCGCAATTCGATATTAAATTTATTTTTCTCCCTTTACCAATTCCATAGTATCGGATTTAAGGAAATAAACAAACTTCCCAATGCCTGATTGCAAATCGTAATCAATTTTACAAACGCTGCATGTTTTAAAATTCAGGTTTAATTCTTTCACATTATGGTCTTTTAATAATCCTGTAGCAAAATGATTAACATCAGGAGAATGCCCGAAGCAGGCAATATTTTTATGGTGTGAGTTTCTTTGAAGCAAATGTTTGAATCTTGTTATGGTATTTCCGCCAATCAGCTCAACGGCAGTTTTAACTTTAGTAGTATGGTTGAGAACAGCGGCAAATATTTCCGCTGTCTGAACTGCACGAACTAAAGGGCTTGATACAATGCAGTCAAACCCTGTATCGAGATATTTAAGCCGCTTTGCAACTTCAACGGCTTTTTCTCTTCCTTCACGTGTTAAATACCGGAAGCCGTCTTCAACAATTTCCTTATTAAGCTCAACAGCTTCACCATGCCGGATTAAATAAACATCCATATTAATTAATTATATTTCCTGAACAATAATTATAAGAGTCATTCCCCGTTAATATAACTTTAATTATTTTATTCTCATAATCCTTATTTGCTTCTGTCTTTACCTTAATATAGTTACCTGTAAATCCGAATATACTTCCGTTTTTCACGGTTTCAAATAATACGTTTTCAGTATTACCGATATTTTTACTGTAAAACGCCGCTTTTTTCTTTAATGAAAGCTCCCTGAGTATCTTGCTTCTCTTTTTTCTTTTTGTAATATCTACATTGCCCGGCAAGGTTACGGCGAATGTGTCTTTTCTTTCCGAATAACTGAACACATGCAGGTAGCTGACTTTTAATTCATCTAAAAACTTCCATGTATTCTCAAAATTCTCATCAGTTTCACCGGGGAAGCCGACAATTACATCAACACCAATGCCGATTCCCGGAATTTCTTCAATTAATTTCTGAATAAGCTCAGAATACTGTGTTGTATTATACCTTCTTCTCATCATCTTCAGCACACTCATATCACCGCTTTGCAGGGGAATATGAAAATGGTTACAGAATTTACCGGATGATTTTGTTAACTGAATAATTTCATCGGTCAATAAGTTTGGTTCTATGGAGCTTATACGTATCCTTTTTACATCAAGCTCATCGAGCTCATATAGTACATCAATCAATTTATATTTTTTAACCGTGCCGTTATTTATTGTATAATTATAATCACCGGTATTCACACCCGTTAAAACAATTTCCCGGTAGCCGTTATCGATTATCTTTTGAGCATTTTCAATTACTTTATTTATTGCAAGACTCCTGGAGCCGCCGCGTGCAAGCGGGATTGTACAGAACGAGCAGTTATAATCACAGCCATCCTGAATTTTTAAAAAAGCACGTGTGCGGGAATCAACATCTGAGGAATAAGCGTAATCAAAATCTGTTACTTCGTTTATAGGAGATGTAAAGACACATGAAAAGCTTTTCTTTTCGAAATTATCCGCATATTCGAAAAGCTTAAATTTCTCGTTTGTGCCAAGGACAAGGTCAACTCCTAAAATAGATGCTATTTCATTAGGTCTGAGCTGTGCATAACATCCCGTAATTATAACATATGTGTCAGGATTCTTGTGTAAAACACTTCTTATAATTTGCCGGCATTCCTTATCAGCATTATCAGTCACAGTACAGGTATTCAAGACGAAAATATCCGATTTTTCGCCATAATCTGCAATTTTGAAGCCTTTTTTATTGAATTCACCCGATAATGTCGAGGTTTCCGAATAATTGAGCTTGCATCCTAATGTATGTAATGAGACTGATTTCTGCATCCGGTAAATTTACAAATAATATAAGAGTTAATATATATAATTCATTTAACGCTGAAATTGCTTAATTTTATCCGATTGAGATTCATCAAATTCATCAGATTCATCAGATTCATCAAATTCATCAGATTTTTCAGATTCATCAGATTAGAAGTTAGAAGTTAGAAATTAGAAATTAGAAGTTAGAAGTAATCCCATTTTCAGTACATATTTTTTTCATCTATCCAAAATCTAACCAAAACCGTGAGAGGTATTCCGATATTATATTACGACATGCTGTAATTCAATGCAATATTGTCAAAGAACGGTGATAAGTGATATTAATCACTACTACAATAAATTAATATAGTATTTGTTCATTGTCAAGTTTTTAGTGAAAATAGTTTGGAGTGTGCGGAGTGCTTAGAGTGTATGGAGTGTTTTTGTGCAGATTTATTAGATTTATCAGATTATCAGATTTATAAGATTGAGCTCGTTACCAAGCTCCTGCTTGGTAACGCCGGGGTGGCTGAAGCTCATGCTTCAAGAGGTTTTTACTTAAAGCATTACTAAACTTTCCAACAACAGCGACAAAATCATTAATATTATAATTTTATATAGCTATACCGGTTAACGAAATAGTGAAGATTTGTTTTGAAGAAAATATGGCTATTCCTGCTCATAATAGCCAACTTTTCACGTTTCACGTTTCACGTTTGACAGAGTTATCTGCTTATATCGCAATGAGTTAAGGGGATTTCGATGAATTTTTAGCCGGCTTTGTACAGAAAACAACCCAAAGTCTGCAAATAAACAACCTTATCCACCCTGAAAACTGACCAACTCATGTCATTTTGTGGAGAAAATCCACATGCGGCAATATTGAGACGCTGACGGAATTGGTTAACAGACCTGAAACTGCCTCAAAAATAAATAAAGGATTAGAATGACTGAGGACAAGGGGTGAAAATAGTTGGAGGACAAGGGGTGATGACTGCATGCTCATTGCATTACGTAAGCAGGCGTCAAGTGATAGGATAATGTGAATTATAGAATAATTGTAATAATTCGGTAGATTTTAAAACCTGGATAATCACCCCTTGATTTCAACCCATGCAGGAATTATAAAGCAAGGGGTGATTTTTCGTTATTAAAATCTTTCACATTGAGAAAGTTTGATGGATAAGTTAAAATCATCTTTCTATTTACGAATCACCCCTTGTCCTCTATCCATTTTCACCCCTTGATTTCAACCCATGCAGGAATTATAAAGCAAGGGGTGATTTTTCGTTATTAAAGTCTTTCACATTGAGAAAGTTTGATGGATAAGTTAAAATCATCTTTTTATTTACGAATCACCCCTTATCCTCTATCCATTTTCACCCCTTATCCTCTATCCACAGAGCAAAATCGAAGTACTCAAAGGCATTTTTTTCGAAATTATCCTGCTTCAGCTTTAATAGTGAATTCCTGAGTATTGCAAGGTGTTCGGTCAATTCACTTTCATTTGTTATCAATGTTGTTTTCCTCAGAAAGTTCAGCAATAGAGATTCAATTTTAAATATTTTATTTCTTTTGTAAAGGTAGCGGTAAGTTGAAACAATTAAATGCTCAAGCAATGCAATGTTATTTAATTCATAATGAATAATCAGATTCATAATTCTTGCAAAACATTCAAGGTCTGACCTGACATGCAGCAGCGGGTGTGAAAAAAAATAATTCATTTTAATTAATGCATTATTAAAATCACCGGAAAGCATATAAGCTTTTATTATATTAAAATGAACTTCCAGCTCAAAACTTATATCGATTTTATCTTTGTAATCAATAAGTGCCTTTTCAAGTAAATTAATAGTACCGGTTACATTCTTGAAATCTTTTTTACTTATGCTGATGAGAAGCCGTGAAAATGCGGGTACAAAAACTGCAGCTTCATCATTTGAATCCGGTTTTTGAATGTCTTCGAATTTTTTTAAATAACATTCAGTTTCTTCAAATTTTTGAAGCTTAATGCATACGGTAATCATTTCACTTAAAATATCTGCTTTATAATTTAAAATGTTATCTTCAAACGGTTCGGGATTTTCCAATACAATATTATATCTCTGCTTTAAATTTTCCAGCTTAGATTCATAATCTCCGCTTACTTCTGATATTAAGCTTTTTAAATGGAAGTATGTTTCTTCCGCTCTTTTTGTAATTATCTTCTTACCTGTTTGGCTATGTTCAAGATTTAATATTTCTTCCAGCTCCTCCAGTTGTACCGGGTTTCTTATCTTTCCTTTATCTCTTGCTATATTAAATGTATAAGCAAGCAATTTAGAATACTCAAAATTATTTTTTATCTTTTCAAGTGTTTCCATTGCGGCACTGTAATATTCGTCATAAGGCGAATTTTTAAGCTCATCTTTTTTCTTTACAAGCTTACCCATTTCAAGTATTTGAATAAGATATCCGTATCTTTCATATTTATCAGCAAGCTCAGTAACTGATTTTAATGTTTTAAAATACTGCCTGTACAATGCTTTGCTGAATAAAATTTTGCAGCGAAGTATCATTTCGGAAATTTTTGAATCTATTGATACTTCATGATTGTAATTCAGCAATGATTTAAATATCAGTTTATATAAATAATTTTTCGTAAAGCTTAGTTGTTTAATAAATTTCTCATCTTTGAACTTTTCTTTTATCTTTTTCTCATCATAAGAATCCTGCTTATCTATCTCATTAAATAACCTGATATATATCTTATTGCCTTCCTGGAGGGAGGCAAACATTTTGAAATACCGCTTTTCGCTAACGGAAAGTGATTTTATCAGTTCAAACAGGTCCTTTGTTGGTTTCACGTGATACTATGAAATAAATATGAATTATTGTAAAAAATCCGTCTAATTTAACTTATTGATTATTAAAGTTCAAGCAGGATTCTAAGAATAATGTTCATTTTGCTTTAGTTTTTAAAAATCAAAAGTTTATTTTTGTTTTTAAAAATATTAATAAAACAAAAATTATGACAAAAATCCTAATAACTTTTATTGTTTTCTCTCAAATGTTGATTTTTCATTTCTCTAACAGTCAAACATTTACCAAAATTACCTCCGGTGAGTTTGTTAATGATGGTGGTGCATCACGCAGTGTAAACTTCATCGATTACGATAATGACGGTGACCTTGATCTTTATGTTACTAACGGTAAAAGATTCGGGCAAAGAAATTTTTTGTATAATAATACCGGCGGGGTATTTACAAGAGTATTTAATACTGCTTTAGTAAATGACAGTTTGCCTTATGATGGCAGCAGCTGGGCAGATTATGACAATGACGGTGATGCAGACCTGTGTGCAGTTACATGGTATGATTCAACCAATATGCTGTATCAGAATAACGGGAGTGGAAATTTCGTATTGGTAACAGGAAGTCCAATTCTGATTAACCGCGGATTTTCCGAAACATGCAGCTGGGGTGATTATGATAACGATGGACTTGTTGACCTTTTTATCACAAACAGCGAAGGTATTGGTCCCTGGAGAAACAGGTTATATAAAAACACAGGAAACGGTAATTTTGCAAGTGTAGATTCCGGTGCGGTAAATCTTGATGTGAATCGTTTATCAAGAGGTGTTAACTGGGTTGATATTGATGGAGACAGAGACCTTGATATTTTTGTATGCAATGAGAATAATCAGAACAATATTATATATAATAATAACGGTGCAGGATATTTTACTAAAGTTCTGAATATTACTCCTGTAACAACCGGCGGCAATACGTGGAGTTCAAGCTGGGGTGATTATGATAATGATGGTGATTTAGATTTGTTTTGTGCAAACTGGAACCAAAAAAATTTCCTGTTTAAAAACGATGGGAATTTTAACTTTACACAAATAACTAATGACACTATAGTAAATGAAGTAGGTAATTTTGCCTGCTCGGGGTGGGGAGATTATGACAATGATGGTGACCTTGATATGTTTGTAACTCAAGCATATAAAACACCAAACTCACCATTGAAAAATAATTTGTATAAAAATCAATTGATAGAAACAGGAAATCCAACGTTTGAAAAGATTACATCAGGTGATATTGTAAATGACATGGGCTATTCATATGGATTTGCCTGGGCTGACTGGGATGGTGACGGCGACCTGGATATATTTATTGCAAAGACATATAATGAAAATGAAAACAATGCGGCTTATTTAAACAACGGCAATAACAATAAATGGCTTGAAGTAAAATGTGTTGGAAGAACGGCTGATAGGTCAGCTATAGGGACAAAAGTAAAAATAAAAGCTGTAATAAATAACAATCCGGTATGGATTATGAGGGAAGTTGACGGACAATCGGGTTACTGCGGGCAAACACTTGACCTGCATTTTGGTTTGGGAAATGCCCCGGTTATTGATACATTAAAAGTTGAATGGCTTTCAGGAAATACAAGTGTGTTTACTAATATACCGGTAAACCAGAAATTGACAATTGATGAAAATGGGGGAATAATAGGTATTAATAATATTAATAATGACGTACCGGAAAGATTTACTTTAAATCAAAACTACCCAAATCCTTTTAATCCAAAGACAATTATCAATTATCAATTGCCAATGAGTAATTATGTGAAGCTTACTATATATGATGTGATGGGTAAGGAAGTTAATGTACTGGTAAATGAAAAGCAAAATGCAGGTAAATATGAAATTGAATGGGATGCCTCAAATTACCCAAGCGGAATTTATTTTTATAAATTGAAGGCAGGGCAAAATAATGAAACAAGAAAAATGATGTTGATAAAGTAGTACATCGAACTACTTTTGAAATCCAGCTCTGCGGGATTGATAAAGTAATTCATCGAACTACTTTTGAAATCCAGCTCTGCGGGATTGATAAAGTAGTACATCGAACTACTTTTGAAATCCACTTCTGCCGGAATGATAAAATAGTCATCTCACAATGAATTAAATATTTGTAGATATTGTTAATCTACCACCTCACCCCCCAGCCCCCTCTCCACTTGGAGAGGGGGTGAGCGTTACCGATTCTTGCAAAGTTTTTAGATTTGAATTATCTAAATCCTTAATTCTATTATTATAAAAAAGAGATATTACAATTATCAGAAAAACCAAAAACTTTGTAAGTCTTTTTTCAACCAAATTATCCTCTTTTATATACTTAGCAAGTTTTTCAATTTTCTTATTCTAATAAACATTTCAATAAAAGATAGATTTTCCGGTTCAATATGATTTATTCTAAAGAAAAACTTACTAAGAATCTTACTCCCCCTCTCCATATGGAGAGAGGTCAGGGGTGAGGTGGCGGCTCTTCGAACTCTTATATTTTACTATTTCGAATATATCACTAATTTTGCTTTAACCGGAAATGAAAAGTATTAACGTAAATAAACAACTCAATTTTTACAAACTAAAACTAGTAGATATAAATAATATTATTTCCACTAGCTTCAGCTAGTGGTTTAACGAATAAACTATACCGGGCTTTAGCCCTGAAATAAATGAACATTTCTAAAATTATTACTATTATTGTTTTCCTTTTACCAGTGTTAATCAGTGGTAATTACAGTTATTCACAAAAAGTAAATCCCAGCACTATCAATATTTTTTTCCTTGGTGATTTTGATTTTGGAGAAAGCTATCAAACCAATCCCAAACACAACAGGGGGATTAATATAATAGAAGAATACGGTTACGATTATATGTTTGAAAATATTAGCACCTTACTGAAAAAATCCGATATGACCATTGCAAATCTGGAAACTCCTTTGCTTCCTAATTCCATATCTCCAATAAACTCGCAAAAACCATATGTCCATTGGAGTAATGCCGAATCAACAATTAAATATTTAAAGAAGTATAACATAAAGGTAGTTTCACTTGCAAACAACCACTCATTTGATTTGGGAAAGGATGGTTTAGGTTATACACTGAGAGAGCTTTATGAAAGTAAGCTTGATTATTTTGGTGCCGGAAATGATGCCGATGATGCATCAAAACCATATATTAAACAATTTATAATTAATAAAGATACTATAACTATTGCAATTTTAACAGGCTTTGAATATAGAAAAAGCTACGATAGTCTTTATGATTTTTATGCAAATGTAAGCACCCGGAGTATTTATACAAATGTGAGTAAACCCGGGATCAATGTGATTTCAGTTGAGAAAATTTCTGAGCAGGTAAGTGATATAAGAAGCAATTACAAAAATGTATATATCATATTCTTCCCTCATTGGGGTAGAAATTATTTTTGGAAGACAGATAAACAAACTGAAACTGCACACCAGGTTATTGATGCGGGAGCTGATTTAATTATCGGGCATGGTTCACATATGATGCAGGAAGTTGAATATTATAACGGGAAATGGATAATTTACAGCATTGGCAATTCTATTTTTAATGCTCCGGGAAGATATAAGTCTAACAACGTAAAACCATACAGCTTTATTGCAGAACTTGTAATAAGAAATAACGATAGTGATAAAGAAAAACACCTGCGGCTCTACCCGTTATACACAGATAACTTAGAAACCGATTACCGGGTAAGATATTTAAATACCGGTGAAGTTACAGATTGCTATAATAGATTAAAAGAAAAAAGCATTGATAAAAATATTTTTAATGATGAATTTAGAATTAAAGAAAACGAAGAAACACAATTTTTTGAAATACAATTAAACTAATTTATATGCCTCACAGAATTTTAAAGCTTGGAAATCCCGCATTATATGAAGTATCTCACCCTGTGAAGCCGGATGAGCTTAACGAGATAAGACCTGTAATACAGGAGCTTCATAATTTATTATTTGAGTTCAAAGCAAAATATAACGCTGGCAGGGCAATTGCTGCTCCGCAGATAGGATATATGAAAAGATTGATATATATGAACATCGATAAACCGGTAATAATAATTAATCCAAAGATATATGATGAAAGCAGCGAAACATTTGAGTTATGGGATGATTGCATGTGCTTTCCTGAATTGCTCGTAAAAGTAAAAAGACATAAGTCATGCAAAATGAAATTTTATGATGAGCACTGGCAGGAACAAAATTGGGATTTAACGGATGATATGTCAGAGCTGCTGCAGCATGAAGTAGACCATCTCGATGGAATACTTGCCACAGACAGAGCGATTGACAGCCGCTCATTCAGATGGAAACAATAACCAGTTAAGAATGAAGAATTAGAAGTCAAAGGCAGTGTGTCATGTGTTAGTTTGCAAATATAGGTGTACATTAGCTGTACATTAGTTAACCGCATACCTCCTGCAAACTGCAATTTAATGATGAATTTCGCAGAACTAGACAAAGTTACTACCGCTAATCAAATTACAAATTGCAATATTTGTCCATGTTCAAAACTCAACCTCTGAGATTCAATGATTAAACCGGATTATATCTTTAAATTTCTTCAAAAACCTGCAATTTATTAATATGATATTTCTTTTAGGATGCTATAAAACAAGCCAAAATGTGTTTGACACAATCAAATTCAAACTATTATTTTATATTAACTCAATTTATGAATAATGAGCCGGGTGACCTGTCGGAAAAAGGGCAACTAGCTGGAACAAAAAATAACCGGCTAGTCTGACGGTATCCGGCTTAGTTTTTTATATAAACGTTAATAACCAGGGCGGCATTTTGCAGCATAGGTTCTGTGAAAAAAGTTTATTTATTACTTGTTAATTGTTCATTGCTAATAATACCGTTCTTTGTCAATAAGATTTGGAGTTACTCCTGATTTCAGGTAGGTTCTGATGTTTTCTATCGTATCATCTATCATATCTTCAATCGCTTTTTGCGTGTTGCTGGCTTTGTGAGGTGATATGACAACATTAGGCAGTTCGTATATCGGCTTATTGGAAGGGAAGACCGGTCCCTGTTTTTTCCCGGGATAGTTATACCAGACATCCAGTGCAGCACCGGCAAGCGTTCCGTCTTTTAAAGCAGTATATAAGGCGTCTTCATTAACTATATCACCTCGTGCAATGTTTACTATATACTTGCCTTTCATTTTCGAAAGTATATCTTCTGAGATTAATCCTTTTGTTTCGTTGTTCAGTGGCAGGCAAACGAAGACAACATCACTTTTGCTGATAACATCATTTATACTGCTGGAAAGCTCATCAGCATATTCATCATTATCATTTGTAATATGCTTTTTGAATCCAATAATTTTGCAGTCAAAACCCTTCAGTATTTTTGCAATGTTTTTTCCAATACTGCCGTAACCGAGTATGCCGCAGCTTTTTCCCTGTATCGATGTCCATGTATCACTATCATCAAACGAGCGGAACCAGTTGCCTTTTTTCAGCTCGTTATGGTATTCTACAACTCTGCCAAGCAGTGCAAGTATTAATGCAATAGCTTTTTCTGCAACATAATTTGCATTTGCATGTGTATTGGAAATTGAAATATTACGTTCTTTTAATATTTCAAGCGGGAAATTGTTGAGTCCCGTAAAAGGCACGAAAATTATTTTTAATTTCTCTGCAGAGTTTAGTTCATCAGCGGTTAATCTGCCTGTTATCACAGCTTCTGCATTTTTGAGAAGAGTTGGTCTCTCTGCTGGATTAGAATTCTTTATAAATTTAACATCCGGGAATTGCAGTTCAAGCTCATTGAGACCTTTATCCCAGTAACTGCTTAGCATATTCAGGAATGTTACATTTTTCACCATGATTCGCTCCCGGGTTCTCCTTTAAATGGACCGGTAATTTCTTTGGTAATCCATCCGCCATAGAATTTTCCCGGCTGTGGAGTAACGAGTTCGCAGTTAACATAACATTCATCCATTTTCTGAGCATAAAAAGCTAAATGATTTTTCAGTTCAGCAAAAGCGGGGATAGGATTAGGGTAAGTCCAGCAGGCATAACGTGCTTGTTTTTCTCCAACATTCAGATGAAAATAGCTTGCTTGTCCTTTCCACTCGCAGTAAGTTTTGTTTTCAGCAGGAGAAAGATAACCGGTTTCAACATCTTCACGAGGAATATAATACACAGGCGGATGGCTTTTTTCCAGAACGCGTTTAGCATGCGTGGTGTTAACAATAACAACCTTGTTAAAAATAATTTTAATGTTTTTTGATGTATCTTCAATTTTTGGAGGACGGGGATAATCCCATACTGACTCCTGCCCCGGTCCGGGTTCTATCTTTATAATTTCGCTCATTCTATTTTATTACAAATTTATTTAAAAATAAATTATTAAACATACAATTAATTATATATTAATATGATATCTGCTTCAAAAGAAAACAAAAATTTCAGAATATTCCCATTACTCATACTGTTAAACTTGCTGCTTATAAATATTTCTTTCAGTCAAAATGAAAGGGGTAATTACTACAGCTATTCTATAGATCTAACCACCGTTTATGATTATAAACTGGACGTTACACTTATTCCTCCTGTAATAACAACTGATGAGACAATATTCCATTTGCCTAAAATGGTGCCCGGAACATACCATGTTTATGATTTCGGAAGGTTCTTATCCAATTTTAGAGCACTGGATGCAGATGGTAATGAGCTAGCAGTTTCAATGGTAGATTCAAGCAGCTGGAAGATAAGCAATGCTTCAAAGCTTGCAAAGATAACATATACTGTTAACGATACATGGCATCCGGAGGATAGTTATAATTTTGTATTTGAACCGGTTGGAACAAATTTTGAAAAAGATAAAAGCTTTGTTTTGAATACACCCGGCTTATACGGTTATTTTGATGATATGAAAAGCTACAAGTTCGATATCAATATTACTAAGCCGCAGGGATTTTACGGTTCAACGGCTTTAATACCTGTATCATCAGATGAGACAACCGATAAGTACGAAGTTGAATCATATTATATGCTGGCAGATTCTCCTATGCTGTATACAAATCCGGATACAACAATAGTTGAAGTTGGCGGGACAGATGTCTTAATTTCGGTATATTCACCAAATAAAAAAGTAACATCGAAATTTCTTGCTTCGCATTTAAGTGAAATTCTGGAAGCTGTGAGAGAATATCTTGGCGGAACACTTCCCGTAAACAAATATGCTTTCATGCTTTACTTTATGCCTTTTGGAATTTACAACGGTTCGGGAAATGCGGGAGCACTTGAGCATTCTAATTCATCCATGTATTTTTATTATGAGCTCGATTCAACACAGGCAATGAGCTATATTGAATCGAATGCAGCACACGAATTTTTTCATATTATTACTCCGCTAAACATTCACTCAGAAGAAGTTGCATATTTTGATTTTGATAATCCCAAAATGTCAAAACATCTGTGGTTGTATGAAGGCATTACGGAATATTCGGCAGATATTGCAAGAGTAAGAGAAGGAGTAATAACCCGCAAAGAATTCCTTAAAGTTTTAAGGAATAAAATGAACATAGCAGAAAACTTTAGCGATACACTTCCTTTTACGGTAATGAGCAAAGACGTACTTACTAAATATGTTGACGAGTACCAGAATGTTTATTACAAAGGTGCATTGATAGGTGCCTGCCTTGATTTAAAGCTTAGATCACTTTCGAATGGAAAATACGGTGTAAGGGATATGATGAATGACCTTGCTGCAAAATACGGAAAGGATAAGCCATTCAAAGACGATGAATTATTTGATGTAATAACGGAATTGACTTATCCTGAAATACGAACATTCTTTGCAGATTATGTTGAAGGCAATAAACCGCTGCCTTTAAAGGAATACTTAGCACTTGCGGGTGTAGAATATGCTAAACAAAAACGAACGAAAGATATCTCATTCGGTACACTTAGTGTGAATGTAGACGATGTAACAAATAGAGTTGTAGTGGAAAATCTAGATAATGCAGATGAATTTGGCCAGGATATGGGATATGAGGAAGGTGATGTTATAAATAAAATATACGGAACCAAAGTTACTGCTCACAATTTCGGGCTTATTGTTCAGGCAGTGATGAATCAGGTAAAAGCCGGTGATATACTGCAGGTTGAGGTTTTAAGAGAAGGAAAACCTATTCTCTTAATGAAAGAGTTTTATAAAGTCGATGTAGATAAGCACAATTATGTCGGTTTCAAAAAGAAGCCTGATGCACAGCAGCAAATGGTAAGGGAGTCATGGCTTGCAAGCGATTAGGGAGTTCTTTAAGTTCTTTAAGTTTGTTAAGTTCTTTAAGTTTGTTAAGTTCTTTAAGTTCTTTAAGTTTATTAAGTTTGTTATCCGCCTAAGCGGATTGTTAAGTTAATATCATTAAAAATCCCTTTCCCAATTAGAATTCAGGAAAGGGATTCTATATTTTAAAAATCCTAAGTTAAATAATAAGTAATCTAAACTTAAAGAACTTAAAGAACTTAACAAACTTAAAGAACTTAAAGAACTTAAAGAACTTAACAAACTCTTAAGCGTTTACCGGTACTGGGTTAAATAAATAAAATCTAGCAATATTGACAAGAAATATTTCTTCATCGTTATCTCTTGACATGCGGTAATATCCCTGCATTGTACCCCAGCACGTATCAAGAGTACAGAAACTTGTGTATTCGAATGATTCTCCGGGGTCAAGATCCGGAGTATAACCTACAACACCCGGACCATCTACTATTTCTTCATCTCCGTCTGCGTTTATAATTTCCCAATGACGCGATAATAGTTTTGCCCACCTCTTGCCTTCATTAGTTATAGTGACTTTGTAAGCAAATAAATATTTTTCCTGTTCTGGTGTAGATTGTTCGGGAACGTACTCGGGTTCAACCTTTACTCTTATTCCCTGTGTAACTGTTTCTGAACTTCCGGGATTATTCATATTGTAATTCTTTTTCTAATATATATTAAAAAAATTTTGAGAAAAATTCTACATTTAAAAAATTCTTAAAACTAGTTCTTTTGGTTAGTGTTTGGCTTAATTGCTTGCCTGCAATGGCTGTTCGTGTTTCAAAATATTCAATCTTTTTCTTTCTCCAACCTGCTGTCTCCACATAGCGTAATACAATCCTCTTTCATCAAGCAGCTCTTCATGTTTTCCTGCTTCGATAATGCTTCCTTTTTCAAGAACATAAATACAATCTGCATGCATAACTGTCGATAACCTGTGTGCTATTAAAATAGTCATATGGTCTGTTCTTGCAGATACATCTCTTATCGTTTCACTTATTTCTTCTTCAGTAAGCGAATCAAGTGCTGATGTGGCTTCATCAAACACCATCAACCGCGGATGACGAAGTAAAGCACGTGCTATCGATAAACGCTGTTTCTCGCCGCCTGAGACTTTTACACCGCCTTCTCCAATTACTGTATCAAGACCTTTATCTGCACGGGCTAATAGTGACTGGCATGCAGCTTTGTTCAGTACGTCAAGACATTCTTTATCTGTTGCAGCCGGATTAACAAATAATAAATTCTCTCTTATTGTACCTGCAAATAATTGTGTATCCTGCGTTACAAATCCTATCTGGTTTCTAAGCAGGTCAAAATCTATTTCCTTACCGGGAACACCATTGTATTTTATTACTCCTGCCTGCGGAGTGTAAAGCCCGACAAGCAGCTTGACAAGTGTGGTCTTTCCTGAACCTGATGGACCAACAAATGCAATTGTCTCTCCCGGCAATGTATTGAATGTGATACCGTTCAATGCATTGGTTACTCCGCTTTGATGCTTGAATGATACACCCACAAATTCTAGTGACTTTATGTACCCTATCTCAACAGGATGCGTTGGCTTTACTTCTTTCGGGGTATTAAGTATCTCTGCAAAGTTGGCTAACGATACTTCACTTTCACGGTAAATATTAATAATGTTTCCCATCTCCTGAAGAGGACCAAATATAAAGAATGAATACACAAATAACGAGAAGAATTGGCCGGGTGTTATTGCCTGTGCAAAAATTAGGTACATCATAAGAAACAAAATGGACGTCCTGAGCAGGTTAACAGATGTACCCTGAATAAAGCTCAGGCTTCTTACATACCGTACTTTTTTCAGTTCAAGCTGTAATATTTTATCAGTTGTTGAGTTGAGCCGGTTAATTTCCTGTTTTGCAAGTCCTAAGCTTTTAACAAGTTCAATGTTTCTTAGCGACTCAGTTGTTGTTCCGGCAAGAGCTGTTGTTTCGGAAACTATTGTTTTTTGTATCCTTTTAATCCTCTTGCTGAGTGCAGAGCTTAATAAAGCTATCAATGGAACAGTGAGAAAATAAACCGGTGCAACTGCCCAGTGAACACTGAAGGCATATACCATCACAAATATGATTCCGACAAGAGAGGTAAACAGTATATTGACGCTCGCCATAATGAGCTTTTCTACATCTGTTCTTACTTTCTGCAAAACGCCGAGAGTTTCGCCGCTTCTTTTATCTTCAAAAACCGAGTACGGCAGCTCAAGCGAGTGCTTAATGCCGTCTGCATATATTCGGGCACCGAGCCGCTGGGTTATAACATTAATGAAATAATCCTGAAAATTCTTAGCAATTCGCGAAACAAGGGCTGCTCCAACTCCGAGAAGCAGAAGGAATCCTACGCCTCTGAAAAACTCTCCTGTGGTGTATTGGTTAAACTTGGTTGCATAGTCGTCAATGATGTAACGTAATATCAGCGGGTCAAGCAGCGAGAATGTCTGGTTAACAGCCGCAAGCCCTAATGCAAGGAAAACTAGTTTCCTGTATTTTTTCAGATATGTTATTAGTAACTTCATTGATTATATATGGGTACGAATATAATTTAAAGTTAGACAATATTGAAGTAAGATACCTAGCGTAATTAGTTATTTTTTTATAGGAGAAACAACTAATTCCATAAGTGTATAAACTTTTTGAGTTTATAGTCTAAAGCTGTTAGTAAAAATATTTAAATATGGGAGCGACAGGAAGTTATACGAGTTCATAAAGTTTATCCCAGAGGGATCCTTCGGATAAGGTTTGTAAAGTGTATAAAGTTGATCCGGGGCAGTGTCGGGTCTTTGTTTGCAGGTACAGAAGAGCTTAGGGTATTGTTGTTACTTATAAAAAAGAAAGATTTTGCATTAACCGGCATGATCTGACGCAGATACGCAGTATCTAAATTGATTTTAATATGTACAAATTGTTTTCCTGTAACATGAAATGAACACCAGGCAGAAAGAAAACCGTTTTAATCTCATAAAAATATTATTGAAGACGACCCGAATAATGACTATATTTAGGTCGAAAGGATTAATTTATGAAATACAGTAAATCAATTAAGACTATTAGTGAATTAAAAGCTCATGCATCGGAGTTGGTCAGAGACGCTTCAGCTAATGGAACATCATATATAATAACACAAAACGGCAATGCCAAAGCGGTTCTGATGGATATTAAAGAATATGAAAAACAGCAGAGAAAAATTGCATTACTGAAGATTGTAGCTATTTCAGAAGACCAGGTAAAAAAAGGAAAAGTTACGCCTGCCAATGAAGTATTTTCCGAACTGAACAAGAAAATTTCCAAACTGAAAAAAGAATGGAATACGAAATAGTTTTTTCCGATGCTGCAAAAAATGATTTGTTTGATATTTATTATTATGTTGCTTTAAATGATTCATTTTTCAATGCCGATAAATTAAAAAATAGACTCATAGAAAAATGCTCAACTTTGCAAAAATTTCCTAAGCGGGGGCATAAAATACAGGAGATTAGTGAAGAGCGGCCGGATATTTTACAAGTGGTAGTTACTCCTTATTGTATTGTATATGGAATAGATCAAAATAAGGTTATTATACATGCAATCCTGGACGGACGAAGGGATTTAAATTCAGTATTGGTAAACAGGCTGTTAGATTAATTACATCTTTTTATTTCACATCTTCTCTCTTTTTACCTTCGGTAATGATTGCACCACCAACTCATAAGAATCATCTATCCATTGAAAAATAAGTTTTGGAGAAATTGTTCCGTCAATCTCAACTGTGTTCCAGTGTTTTTTATTCATGTGATAGCCGGGTAACACTGCTGCATATCTTTCACGCAAATCAATCGCTGTTTCAGGGTCGCATTTGATATTTATGCTGAGCGGAGGATTGAGGTTTGTCAGCAAAAACATTTTTCCCATCACTTTAAATACAAGCGTTTCCTCATCGAAGGGAAACTCCTCTGTAACAAATTTTTTCTTTAAGCAGTATTCGCGTATGTGGTCTAAAGTCATTTTATTGTATTCCCGTGAAAGCGGGAATCTCTTTATTATTTGTAATTTAATCTGTTCAATGTTGTTACGTCACTAACTACCGGAGGCAGTCAGGTGTGACTATTCATTTCATTTCAATATTCCAATTTTTCAATTTGCAATCTGCAATCTGCAATCTGCAATCTGCAATCTGCAATCTGTAATCTTCAATCTGCAATCTGTAATCTGTAATCAATAAATTTTCATTCTTCTTTCTTATTTGAAAAAGCTTCCTTCAATCTCTCCGCCACTTTTTTTCCTGCCTTCTTTTCAAACTCATCGTAATTGTTTTCAACCATCTGTTTAATATTATCAACAGAGCCGAATTCAGTCAGCAGCTTTTGCCTGGTTTTTTCACCAATGCCTTTTATGTCGTCAAGTTCGCTGTGGATTGTGCGTTTGTTTCTCAATTGCCTGTGATAGGTTATTGCAAAGCGGTGTGCTTCATCTCTTACCCGCTGAAGCAATTTCAATCCGCTTGATGTTTTCGGAATTGACTGTGCATCAGACATACCCGGCAGAAAAACTTCTTCCAGTCTTTTTGCAAGACCGATTATGTTCTGGCTCTTTATACCAAGGTCGGTTAATACTTTCACTGCTGATGACAGTTGTCCCTTTCCCCCGTCAATAACAATAAGGTCGGGCATAGGAAGTGTATTTGTCACGCCTGCCTCGCCTGTTACGAGGTCTGTTGAGGGAGGGTTGTTGGTCTCATCAAACACTTCATTATTCAGCTGAGTTGATGGACTATTATCTTCCCGAACCTCAGGATTAATTTCCTGTAATATCTTAGTGCCGATATTCACAGGTTCTTCAATATTTTTTTCCGCATAATGCCTGTACCTGCGGTATATTACTTCACGCATTGAAGCAAAATCATCAGGTCTGCCCACTTCATCAAGTATTGTTTGTAACTTATATTTCCTGTAGTCGTTCTTTCGCGGTTTTCCGTCGTAAAATACCACCATCGAAGCAACCGTATCGGTACCCTGCACATGCGATATATCAAAACACTCTATTCTCCTCGGCAGCGCTGTTAATCTCAGGTCACGCTTCAATGCAGTAACCGAGTGCGGGATGAACTCCCGTTTTAATCTCTGCAGCTTCAGTTCATCAAGCATATATTGCGCATTTGTACGCACCATGGAGATGAGCTTATGCTTTTCACCTTTTTGCGGAATAACAAAGTTTATTTTTCTTTTTTCTTCAAGCTTTAGATGCAGCCATTTGCTGAATGCATCCTGGTCAACGAGCTCATTCTGCAAATATATTTCATCGGGAATAAAATTATTTTCCGAGTAATAGCGGAACAGCACGCTCTCTAAAATTTCCGAATCGCTTTTATCTTCAACCGTATCAAGATAGAAATGCCGCTTGCCGATAACTTTTCCGTCCCGGATGTTGAGTATCATTGCACATGCTTCGTCAGCTTCCTTCACAAATCCGAACACATCTTTATCAAGCATATCTTCCGATACAACCTTCTGCCGCGATGTGTAAACTTCGAGCGATTTTATTTTATTACGTATCAGGGCGGCTTCTTCGAACCTCTGGTCCATTGCGGCATCTGCCATTCTTTGCTCCAGCTCATTTATGAGTGTACCTGTTTTGCCGTTCAATACCTTCTCTATTTCCTTTATCATCTCGTTGTACTTTTTAGCAGTAACAAGTGCAATACACGGTGCTTCGCATTTGTGGATGTGGTACTCAAGGCACTCTTTGAACTTTTTATTCTCAATTGATTGCTGTGTGAGGTTGAGGTTGCAGTTGCGTATCATAAAAATGTCGCGGAGCAGCTTAAGTGACTGCCTCATATTGCCCACATCCGTGTAAGGACCGAAATACTTCGAGCCGTCATTTCTTCTCTTTCGTGTTGGAAATACCCTCGGGAACAGCTCCTTCGTAATTACTATATACGGATAAGTCTTATCGTCTTTTAGGTTAACATTATATCTTGGCTTAAGCTCTTTAATCATGTTCATCTCAAGTATAAGCGATTCCACTTCGGAATCAACCGCAATAGTTTCCAGGTCGCTGATAAGGGAAATCATTCTTATAAGCCGCGGACCTGTTGGCTTGGCAGTAAAATAGCTTTTCACCCTGCTGCGGAGATTCTTTGCCTTGCCTACATATATGATTTTCCCGGCTTTATCCTTGAATTGATAAATTCCGGGAGATGTAGTAAGGTTATCGAGCTTATTTCTTAATATTTCATTCACTTCCACATAGGTTTTAACAGTTCAGAGCGTACATAAAGATTCCTTAAGAAAATCAAAAAAGATTAAAGTTTAAAGGAATGAGGTATTGCACTGAGAAATTTGAGGTTAGGAAAAGATTAATTCTACCTTTAATAAAATAACATGATGAGAATCCTTATAATATTTTATAACCCTTTTCAGAATTCAATCTAACAATCTTTTCCCAATTGATTTTTCCCTTATCGCAGAAATCTCTTATAAATTCTTCGGTAAAATTATTTATTACAACAGAATATGATTCATAAAATAATTCGTTTTTCTGTTTTGCTTTATGCTCCAGAGGTTTAATTATATCTATGAACATATTATCATCACCGGAAATTAAAGCCCAAAATTCTTTACCGCAAATTTTCAAATAGTCACCTTTATCGCAATTATCTTTTCCATAACAGCAGCCATTCACTGCAACAACGTTCATTAACCCAGTATTTGTCTGCAAGATTTTTTTTGCTTTTTTAAAATTATCCCTTAACCTCGAAATTTGCTGGCTATTGCTCCAATTAGGTCCTGACTTGATAGCAAGTAAATAT
Source organism: Ignavibacteriota bacterium (assembly GCA_003820375.1). Taxonomy (GTDB): domain Bacteria; phylum Bacteroidota; class Ignavibacteria; order Tepidaquicellales; family OLB5; genus RPQH01. The sequence goes on along the minus strand of RPQH01000022.1, from coordinate 23,279 downwards.
CTTATACCTTCTTTTTCAAATTCCAGATCTATTCCTTCGGCAGAAGATTTTTTCCCACTGTAAACTTTTTCGCATACGAATTTTGCAAGCTGCTCTAAAAAGCTGCCAAATATTCCTTCTTCCTGTGAAGAAAGGTGTGCATCTAATATAGTTTTTACAAACGTTTCAGCAGTATTAATATTTTTTGCTTTGAAAAGGTAAGGATTTTTTCTGAGAAGAACATTTTTCAGCTTTAGTGTTTGTAAGCTTTGAAGACGCCTTGAATGAAAAGATTGAATATTTTCAGAAATGAAATTCTTTAAATCATCACTTGTTATTACATTCATTTTAGAATAATGTAAATTCTGTTTCTGCAATGTTACTCATTGCTAATTTATAATATTCATCCAGTATTTCTATACCAATGGAATTTCTCAGCATTTTTTTAGACACTACTGAAGTTGTACCCGAACCTAAAAATGGATCTAAAACCCAATCACCTGTCTTTGTAAATAATTTAATAAACCAGGCAGGTAATTCTTTTGGAAAGACCGCACTATGATTTTTATTACTTGTTTCCGGGGCTAAATGTAGAACATTTGTAGGATATACAAGGTCTTTTCCAACCCAATTAGCAATTTTTTTACCAAATCCGCTACCATTTTTTGCATTATCTCTTCGTTTGTCTGTATCACTCAAATTTTTTAATCTTGTCTTTGCCCAATCACCCATTGGTATTTTTACTTCGTCCTGATACATTTTAAAATCACGTGTCTTATTAAACTGCAATAAACGTTCCCAGGCATCTCTGAAACGATTAGGCCATTTTCCCGGGTAACTATTTTTTTTGTGCCATATAAACTCTTCAGTCCATAACCAGCCCTGTTTTCTCAATGCTAAAATTAATTCAAGCACATAAGTACTTCGCTCTCCGTTATCTGCTTTTTCTTTAATATTCAAAATAAAGCTACCAGTTGGTTTAAGAACTCTTAAAAGTTGTTCGCTAATAGGTAAAAACCACTCTACATAGATATCCGGTTTTATTCCACCATACGTATTTTTCCTGCTGTCTGCGTATGGTGGTGAAGTAAAAATTAAATCAATAGAGTTAGCATGTAAAGTCTTTAGTACTTCTTTGCTATCACCTAATATTATTTTAGTTTGAATTTTATCCATCGCTATAATATAATTCTATTTTTCACTACATTAAACATTATTTTATCAACACACATTCCCTTTTTTAATCTTCTTCGGGATGGGTCTTTCTTACTTTTTAAATTTAAAAAAAACAGGTAATTTATTATAAATTAATAAGAAAGGACAAATTATGAAAAACTCATTCGTAGTTGCTTTCCTGCTTATTACTGTTTTCTTTCTGTCGTATAACAAATCTTTTTCACAATCCAACGATAAAGTAAAAGGTGCTATAACAGATATCCCTAAAGAAATGCAGGCAGGGCAAACTTCAACTATTACAGTAACCATTACAAACAAATCCAAAGATACAAAATGGTCATCCGAACAATTAAAAACTTCAGTAACCGGACCATTTGAAATCAACAATCCGGCAGCATCTGTATTAACTGATGCAGTTGTTATCGAGCCGGGACAAAGCGGTGTTGTTTTGCTTTCTATAAAAGCTCCCAATGATGCCGGTAAACATAAGCTTACTATCGTAATATATAATAATGAAATTAAGCTGGCACGGAAAACAAAAAAAATAAATGTTACATCGGCGGCAATTGAAACAATAAAACAGGAAGATAAAGATGTAAAAAAGGATGATGACAAGGATAAGGACAAAGACAAAGATAAAGACAAAAATAAAGACAAAGATAAAGATAAAGATAACGGACACGGAAAAAATAAAGATAAATAGATTTTTATTTAATAAACCTGCTTTACAGTTTTTTCAAATCCTGCATTTCGCAGGGTTTTTGTTTTATGCAGCCTGTTGTTTTATGGCCAAATTTTGGAATATCTTGAAATAAAAATTGCTTTTATTATTAGATAATATGAAAATATGGACTATAATATTAATATTGCTTATATCTGCAACGGTTGTTTATCCGCAAAATGCAAAAGGTGTAATTACCGGTTTAATAACGGATATTGAGACGCAATCTCCTTTACCGGACGCTGAAATTACAATCATTGAACTGAATAGAATAACCAATACCGATAGTACAGGCAGTTTCACATTTACCGGTGTGCCGTTCGGCACATACCGGGTAAAGATATCCGCTTCAGGTTATGAACCGGCAGTAAAGACCGATATTGTAGTATTATCTGCACGTCCCGCTGAAATAGTTACAGGCCTTACATCCAGAAGCTATAAGACAGAGACTATAGATGTTGAAGGAAAATATTTCCAGAAATCTACCGACGAAAACACAAGCACGTTCAATCTTGATTTCGAGGAAGTGCGGCGTGCTCCCGGCTCTGTTGAAGATATATCACGCATGGTGCAGGTTCTGCCGGGTGTTTCACCCGGTAATGACCAGCGGAATGACTTAATCGTTAGAGGCGGCTCTCCCAGCGAAAATTTAACAATGATTGACGGTATCGAAATACCTAACATCAATCATTACCCGTCGCAGGGTTCCAGCAGCGGACCGATTGGAATGATTAATGTTAAGTTCATCAATGAAGTGAACTTCTCAACGGGCGGCTTCTCTGCAAAGCATGGTGATAAGCTTTCCTCCGTGATGGATATCAAGTTCAGGGAAGGACAGAGGAAAAGCTTCCTAGCCGATATTAACCTGTCCACTGCAGGATTCGGTGCAGTGGTTGAAGGACCAATGCTTTCCAAAAACGGGTCGTATCTTTTTTCCTTCAGAAGGAGCTACCTGAATTTAATAAGAAGTGCAATTAGGTTAGCCGCAGTTCCCAATTACTGGGACTTTAATCTGAAAGCTGTGTATGATATAAATAAAAATAACAAGCTCACATTTATCGGTATTGCAGGACTTGATAAAATCAGCTTTGAAGGTAGTGCATCTGAAGTTTCAGATGAAAATCCTTACGGAAATGCCAAGGGAGACCAGGAGCAATTCACTGCAGGGTTTAACCTGACTACCTTATTTAAAAAGGGATTCATACAAACTACCTTTGCCAATTCATCCAACTATTATTATTACTTGCTGACCGACATCACAACCAATGCTGTAGTATTTGATTACGATTCATATGAATCCGATTTCAATTTAAATACCGAAATCTTTTACCAGCTCAGCAGGAACAGCAGCATTACATTAGGCGGAGGAGGAAGATATATAAGATTCAAAAATGACCTGTATGTAAGACCGGATACAACTGAGTTTGGTGACCCGCTTCCCGTGCTTAATATAAATTTGAAATCTGAATTTAATAAGGGCTCTGCCTTTGCACAATACAGCTTAAAGCTCTTTAAAGATAATGTTATCTTTAATGCCGGCTTAAGGTATGATTACTTTTCAGGCATAAATAAAAAACATGCTATATCTCCAAGAGCAGGGTTGAGCATTAAGCTGTTACCAATCACAACACTTAATTTCTCAACAGGTATTTACACTCAGGCACCCGAATATTTATGGGTAACCTCTGACCCGCTTAACAAAGACCTTAAATATATTAAGACCTATCATTATGTAGCAGGCATTGAACATTTATTTGCAGATGACCTGCGTGTAACAGTTGAAGCATATTATAAAAGCTACAGCGATTATCCCGTCAGTGTATATATACCGACACTTATACTTGTCAACGGCGGCTCGGAGAACGGACCTAACTTTGTAGGTGAAGCAACAAGCAAGGGTTACGGCTATGTTAAGGGCATCGACTTCTCACTTCACAAGAAACTAACCGGCAGCGGTATTTACGGCATGATAAACTACTCGCTCTCGGAAAGTAAGTTCACTGCATTAAAAGGCGGACCCAAGCCGGGAAGCTTTGATTACAGGCATAACCTGACCATCATTGCGGGATACCAGCTATCCAATGACTGGCTCATCGGCATAAAGTACAGATACACTACCGGCAGACCATACACACCATTTGATGTGGAGAAATCAATTATAGCAGGCAGGGGCGTGTACCAGACCGATAAGTTCAATGAAGCACGCTATAAGGATTACAACAGGCTTGATATACGCGTTGACAAAAAATGGAATTTCAAAAAGCTAACTATAATTTCGTATGTTGAATTGCAGAATGTATTTGATACCACCAATGTTTACCAGTATTTCTGGAACGAGTACAAGAACCAGCAAGGAACGATATATCAATGGGCATTTTTGCCTGTCGGAGGATTTAGCATTCAATTCTGATTAATTGTGAATTGCGAATTAGCTCTTGTCCCATTTTCAATACATATTTTTTTCACCCTTCCAAAATCTAACCAAATCCGTGAGCAGTATTTTACAGCAATATTACGACATGCTTTAGTTCATCTCTATATTATCAAAGAACTATTGCGGTTAATTGTATTCAACAGCTAATACCACTATCATAAATTAATATAGTAATAGCTTATTGTCAAGTTTTATCTGAAAATAGTTTGGAGTGTGTTGAGTGCATAGAGTTTATGGTGTGTTTTGAGCGCTTTTTTGCTTAAAAACCTCACCCCCAGCCCCTCTCCATCCACGCAGAGCGGGACTTCGCAAGCTCAGCTTGGAGAGGGGAGCAGATATAAGCTCGTTACCAAGCTCCTGCTTGGTAACACCGGGGGTGACTGAAGCTCCTGCTTCAGTATGATATTCCTTAAAGTAATACTTTAACTCTCCAACAATAGCGACAATATTTTGCTGCCGGATTTTTCCCATAACGATAATGGTTAATGATATAGTGAAGTTTTATTTTGATGAAAAAGTTGCGTTTCCGGCTCAAAATCGCAAATTTTAAATCAAAAATCTTACATTTCTGACGGCGTTATCTCCTTATACTGCAATGAGTTAACCCCTGTTTTCCAAAAACGATAACCCAACTTGATACCAACTTGACCCCAACTCCGGCACAACTTGAACCCATCTCAGCACTGTTTTGAACCCAACTCTGATTTTTTGCAGCATTTTTCCATGAAAGAAAAAGAGATTCCATCTTTGTTACCTGATTGATTTTACTCAGCCAAGATATTATTCTATAAAAGAATGCCATAGATTGACAAGATGTTATAAAAGATGGAATCTCTTCCACGGGTTATGGAAGAGATTCAAATTAATAATAATATGTGAGAAGCAGAGTTTGTTCAAATTGAGAGATTCCACCTTCTGAATCTCCGGGATAGCCAGGTTTATCTTTTTATTAAAAAGTAATAAGTATAAATTAAAGGTTTTTCATGGAACAAAGATGGAATCTCAATACAAGTTAATTATCCATTATCCGGGATGATGTTACAGATAGTCTTTTAAGAAAGAAAGAACTGCTTTCACACACGCTTGTCATTCCAGCAAGCTTTCTACACATGCCTAGCCCGTACAGGCAGGCTGGAATGACAGGTGGTGCCTGTGCCTGTCAAAGACAGGTAAACCTGATGCAGTCAGGGTAATGACAGGTACACTGGGTATAGAGTTTTTTCTCACCTGTTTTCCTAACCTATTATATGATAAAAATCTGCGAAATTGCTATAAATTTTAAATAAACATGGGTTTAATAAGAATTGCAGTACTTTCATATCACCGAAAACCAGTAGTAACAATAGTTTAGGGGTCTATACCGTAAAATATGGAAAATTGGGTAAAATCAGTAATTTAAGAATTAACCCTCAATAGTGATTGATTTGGGGAGGCTTAAAGAGCTAAGTTTGTAGTGCTAGATATGTAGGGAATAAATAGCAGAAAAAGTTTTAATTAACTAATATTAATCTTTTTCTACTAGAAAGTGAGCAACAAAAAAATGTTTGCTATGAATTCCCTAAGGCGAAATAGACAGATTCTCGGGTCTATTTTTTTATTTGTGTTAATTCTTTTATCCTCCAATTCTTTGTACTCCCAGTACAGCAAAGTCCCCGGTTCGTTCGATAAGACAAATTTCCAGTTATTACCGGCATACAGAGATGCAGCATTACTTACAGCTACCCGCACGGACTTTACTGTTACCATGCGTGATGGTGTAAAAATTGACTGTTTAAAGTTTGTACCATATGCCGCAGTTCCCGTTGGCGGATGGCCGACTGTTATCATGGTCCATGGTTATGGTGATAACAAAGAGACATTAGCAAAATTCTGCGAGGCACAAGCACAGTACGGATATTATACAATGACATTCAGCGTAAGGGGACAGGGAAACTCCGGCGGTCTGTCAAACCTGATAAGTAAAGTTGAGATGCTGGACCTGCTCGAATTAATTGATTATGTTCGTGCTGATACTGCTGATGGTTCAGGACCAAATAAAATTTTAATTATGGGCGGCTCACAGGGCGGAATACTTCCTTACAGAGCAGCTTGTAACGGAGCCCCGGTTAAAACTATTATTACTTCAGTTGCACCTCCGAACTTTGGGTCAAGCTGGATTGAGAACGGCTCGATTAAAATGACTTTTCTCTGGACTATTGAATATACACCCGATACTGCAAGATATACTCCTCTTGTTGATAGAATGTCCGATTGGGTTTATGCTAATACAAAAGAAAAATGGGATAGCTTAGCATACTGGGTTCCCAAAGACAGGGATTTCCTGAATGAGATTCCAAACTGCTCGGTTCCAATGCTTGTTGAAGGTTCATGGCAGGATAAGTTTTTTAATTCAGCAGATATAATGGAAGGAATAAACAGTCTGACAGTTCCATATTCATCATATATTGGTGCAGTACAGGGGCACGGCGGTGATCACTCCGATGCTGAAGACATATGGCATATGAACTGGTTCAATGATTGGTTCTTCTACTGGCTTTTTGATATGCAAAACGGCGCACTTGACCATCCCAAATACCAGTATGCATCATCCAAATTTCCAATTGTAAATAATTACTGGTCATTTGTACATGACAGTTCTGAAGTTCCGTTATCAGAGGTATCAACAAACCTGAGATTATATTTCAATAAGAATTCAAAATTAAAAACAACTGCAGGCGGAAACTCAGATAAAATCAATCTTGTGAACTATGTTTCAGGCGGTTTAACAATGCAGCAGGCAGTTGATGCCGAGTTTACAGGTGCAAATTTCAACAATAAATTTAGAAAAGCAAAGCTGACATTCGATACAGAACCTTTCATGGTCAATACCGAATTTACAGGTGTTCCGAAATTCAATGTTCAATACCAGTCAAATTCAAATACATTTGTACAGATTAATTACCAGTTGTATGAGATTATGCCGAACGGTACATCAAGATTTATAACAAGAGCCAATTATACAGACAGGAATTATACAATAAAGAACGTTAAAAAGACTGCTAACTTCAAAGGCCAGGGTCATTCACATATAATAAGTGCAGGAAGCAAATTAAGGGTTGTAATCACAAACCTTGATACAGCACCGACTGATACTGTATTTATGACGACGAATCCTTTTGTACTGCCTATATTAGCAAATAGTACTCATGCTGTTTACCTTAATAGCCAGTCGTATCTTGAGCTGCCGGTTGTCCGTTCTACGGGTAATTTAAGCACCACCTTTATTAAGGACGATAATGAAAATAATAATCCATATTCATTTGAATTAAAGCAGAATTATCCGAACCCGTTTAATCCTGTTACAACTATAGAATATACAATTGCACAGTCAAATAAGGTTGAGATAAAGGTATACGATATATTAGGTAAAGAAGTAAAAACCCTTGTAAATGAATTCCTGGAAGCGGGAGCACATAAAGTAGTGTTCAATGCATCAGAGCTTTCAAGCGGAGTTTACTTCTACAAAATATCTTCTGCAAACTTTAATGATGTAAAACGTATGGTTTTGGTGAAATAATAACAATAAATGAGGAGACAAGAAAAAATGATAACATTAATTTTAGTTACATTTGCTGTATTGTTTTCGTTGCCGTTTATTTTTGAAATATATAAAGCATACAGAAATTAGAATACTCAAAAAAATCCCGGGCTGATTAAGCCCGGGATTTATAATTTACCTGAACATATTTTTTAAACCCGGCTGTTTGTATAATTATGGGTTTATAAAAAATTATTTTACAGTTTAGATAATATACCCTGCCTAAAAGAACTATTAATTCATCCCCCGCGTTTTGATGCTTTCACTTGATATGTCGCATTATTATTTCATACAATTTTTTTTGTATTGAACTACGTTGCTTTTAATTCACCCAATAATCATTATTTATTAATTGTTAAATTATTGAATCTATGCTGAAAACAATTACAATCACATTTATTTTATTTATTTCCATTTTTTCTTCAATCAATCATTTATTTTCAGAAAACCGTCCGCGTCATATTCGTATTCCCCGCAACCTGGATAAATATAATTTTCCTAACCTGCCAAAATATAACCCGCACCACAACGATGCGGCCCAGCCGCTTCGTGTTGATTTTACAATTACTCTCCGTGACGGGGTAATTATTGATGCTGTAAAATTTATACCAAGAGGCGCAGTGCCGGTTGGCGGATGGCCGACAGTTATAATGGTTCACGGCTATGGTAACGAAAAAGAAACAATCGCCAAATTTTGCTTTGACCAGGCTGTGTTTGGATATTATACAATGACCTTTAGCGTAAGAGGGCAGGGGCATTCAGGCGGATTATCAAATCTTATCAGCAGGACCGAGGCAATGGATTTTATAGAGATTGTTAATTGGGTTAAAGCTGATTCGGTAAATGGCGCTAATCCCAATAATATCCTTGTAATGGGTGGTTCGCAGGGTGGTTTACTGCCGTTTATGGCTGCAAGTTTGGGGCAAACATCTATTGGTAAACTTAATGTGAAGACGATTATTTCTGCACTTGCTCCGCCGGATTTTGCTTCAAGCTGGATTGAGAACGGCTCGATTAAAATGACTTTACTGTGGTCTGTGAGCTATCATCCTGATACTGTGAAATATAATTCACTTACAGGAAGAATAGCAGATTGGATATACACAAATAATAAAGAAAAATGGGACAGCATTGCATATTGGCTTCCTATAGACAGGGATTTCATGAACTTAGTTCCTAATAACACAACCCCGTTAATTGTTGAAGGTTCATGGCAGGATAAGTTCTTTAATGCCTCGGGAATCTCTCAATCAACAACCCTGCTTAACGCTCCGTTCAGAATGTACCTTGGAGCAGTGCAGGGACATGGTTCCGATCAATCGCCTTCCGAAGACCAGTGGCATATGAACTTTTATAATGACTGGTATTACTATTGGCTCTTTGGTGTGGAAAACGGTGTATTAAATGCACCTAAATACCAGTATGGTTCAACTATGTATCCTGTCGCAAATAAATACTGGGCATTTAAACATGACAGCTCAACAGTCTGGCTTCCTCCCAATAACACAAACCAGAGGCTATACTTTGGACAGAACGGGCAGCTAAGGGATAATCCTAACCAAAATGGAAATGCAAAAGCAACATTAAATAATACTGTGACAGGAGGGTTAACCATGGAGGATGCAGTTAACTACGAGTTTAAAGGTTCAGGATTTACGTCAAAATTCACAAAGCAAACGGTTAATTTCACCTCATCTGTATTAACAGCAGATAAGAAGATGGTTGGTGTGCCGAAAGTAAACTTACAATATTCTTCAAACGCAGGTCCGTTTTGCCAGTTTAATTTCCAGATATTTGAAGTTAAGCCCGACGGCTCTCAAAGGCTGGTGAACAGGATAAACTATACTGACAGGAATTACACAACAGCAAATGCAGTAAAGACGGTTAACATAAACGGGCAGGCACATTCGCATATTTTTAAGGCAGGAAATAAAATAAGAGTTACCGTAACGAATCTTGACACAAGCCCTGAAGACAGTGTATTGCTTGAATCAAATCCTTTTGTACTTCCAGTATTAATCAACAATAAAAATATTATTAACCTGAACAGCAGCAGTTATATTGATATCCCGGTTGTAAATACATCACAGGATATATCAGGCAATACCAATTCAACCAATAGTGCATTGGAGTTTAAGTTGAGCCAAAACTATCCAAATCCTTTTAACCCCGTTACGTTGATTGAGTATTCCATACCTGTACAGGGTAAAGTTGAGCTGAAGATATATGATATACTTGGAAAAGAAGTTAAAACCCTTGTAAATGAATTTAAAGAAGCAGGAACACATAATGTTATGTTCAATGCATCAGAGCTAGCCAGCGGTGTTTATTTCTATAAAATAATAAGCGGCAGCTTCCGCGATGTGAAGCGTATGGTATTGGTGAAATAATTAGAATTCCGCAAATACTGTATTAACAATATCAGAGAAAATTCATAAATCCCTTGTCTAAAAAGACGGGGGATTTTTTTTACATATAAACAAAGAGTTATTAAAGTACTGAAAATACAATAAAAATATTTGCCTCTAAATTACTGACATTAAATAATTTATGAAAATTTATAAACCTCATAAGAACTAATATTTAAATGTCGCAGTTATTAAGTCTTTGTTTATACTCCAAAAACACGTAAATAATAATAATTAAATCCGGGGGGATTGTTATTATTAGTGGAATTATAAATCAATAATTTCTATAACTATATTGTTAGAAGGGATTAATTATACATGAAAATAATTAAGCCATTGTTTTATGTTTTGTTAATGTCGTTTATCATTAACTCATATGCGCAAGACCAAAAAACACAAAGTAATAAGCACAGAGGGATAGATGATTTTCAATTTCAATTATTGCCAAAGACGACCGATGATCCGCCATACATCGTAACAAGAACTGATTTTACCATTACACTTCGTGACGGGGTAATTCTTGATGCTGTTAAATTCATACCTCAAGCTACAATTCCAGCGGGAGGCTGGCCAACAGTTATTATGCATCATGGATATGGAAGTGATAAAGAATATTTAGCCGGCTTTTGCAGTGCACAGGCGGCATATGGATATTACACGATGTCATTTAGTGTAAGGGGACAGGGTCTTTCAGGCGGCTTATCAAACCTGATTAGCAGAACTGAAGCAACGGATCTGATTGAAGTAGTAAATTGGATAAAAAGCGATTCTGTAAATGGTTCTGATCCTGACAATATTTTAATTATGGGTGGGTCACAGGGGGGTATGCTGCCTTACATGGCTGCATGCATGGGACAAACTTCGGTTGGAAGCTTAGGTGTTAAAACTATTATCTCCGCTTTAGCTCCACCTGATTTTGCATCAAGCTGGATTGAAAATGGAAGCATTAAGATGTCTCTGCTCTGGACAGTGAATTATACACCGGATATTGCAAGATACAATTCGACAGTTGGAAGATTTGCTGGCTGGATAATAGCTGATACTAAGGAAAAATGGGACAGCTTAGCTTACTGGATGCCGATTGACAGGGATTTTATGACTTTAGTCCCCAATAATACGACACCTTTAATAATGGAAGGTTCATGGCAGGATAAATTCTTTAATGCTTCGGGTATAATACAGGCAACAACTTTAAATACTTCTCCATTCAGAATGTACCTTGGAGCAGTTGCCGGGCACGGAAGTGACCAATCTGGTACTGAAGACCAGTGGCACATGAACTTTTTTAATGATTGGTTCTTCTACTGGTTGTATGGTTATAATAACGGAACGATGGATGCACCTAAATATCAATATGCTTCGACTATACATCCTGCGGTAAATAACCACTGGACATTTGTTCATGACAGCTCGACAGTATGGCCGCCGGCAAATAATTCAAACCTGAGATTATATTTCAGGACAAACCAGCAATTGAGAACTGTTCCAAACACTAATCCCAACAGCAGAATTAATTTGCAAAATAAGGTTACAAATGGATTAACTATGACACAGGCAATAAATGAAGAGTTTACCGGTTCTTTCTTTAAAAACAGGTTTAAAAAAGTGAATCTTAATTTTACCACAACTGCTCTTGCTTCTGATGTGAAAATGGTTGGTGTTCCAAAAGTTAATTTGCAATATTCATCTTCATCACCATCCTCATGTCAATACAATTTCCAGATATATGATGTGCTGCCAAACGGTACTCAAAGACTTGTGAACAGGATTAATTATACAGACAGAAACAATGTCGCAAACTCAGTAAAGACGACATTAATAAACGGACAGGCACATTCACATATTTTCAAAGCAGGTAACAAAATAAAAGTTACAGCAACAAATCTTGATGCAAGCTTTCCTGAAGATACACTGTTATTGCAAACGAATCCGTTTGTACTTCCTGTATTAGTTAACAGCAATAATTATATTAACCTGAACAGCAATACTTATATTGATATACCGGTTGTAAGTACAGGTCTGGATGCTTTCACAGAGAATGTATTTTCAACAACTGACCCGGTTGAATATAAACTGAATCAGAATTATCCTAATCCATTTAACCCGGCAACAACAATTCAATACACAATTGCAAAACAGGATTTGGTAACACTGAAGATTTACGATTTACTTGGAAGAGAAGTTAAAACATTAGTAAATGAATTCCAGGAGGCAGGAGAGCATTCAGTATTTTTCAATGCATCGGAGCTTGCCAGCGGAATTTATTTTTATAAAATAACAAGCGCAGGTTTCCAGGATGTGAAGAGAATGGTATTGTTGAAATAAACTGAATATTTGAAATAGAAAAATTTAAGAAATACAATAACTATATAACAAATCCCCGGCATTTATTCCGGGGATTTGTTTTTCATTTTTTATATTGTTTTTATTTCTATCAAAATTAAAATTATTTGAAAATAATTAATCATATTTTCAATTTAAACCTTTGATAAAAATAATTATCCGAATTTTAATAAATATCTATGCTTGTTTGTTTTATGTTTTATAAATTCATCCGTTTACGTGAAACACTTAGCTATTATTGTTAGTAATATATGTCGTTATTATAATAAAAAATACGCTTTTGGGACTATTAAACATTGCTACCAAAATTGGTGAAGTGATAAATATTAAAAATACAGTGAATTAATATTTGTGTAGTTTCATAGTTAAGATATTAAATTTCAAATCTTTACAATATACTGTAAATTAAGCTCCCGGATGGATAAATCATTTGTAATTTAATCGTCTTTTTTCAAAGAAAAAGCACTTTTTGGAAGAAAGAAATAAAATAAAAAATATTGCGACATGAAATTATATATATTGCTTTAAATTATAGCCGGAAAACCAACAAAATAAGGTATGGCAAATAATATTTTAAAGACAATAATGCAAACTGTTATTTAATAATACTTCCGCCAGTTCCGCTTTTCTAACTCATTGAAGAACTTATATATATTTATGAGAGTTATTATAGTTCTGATTTGGTGGCCAACCGGTATGATTAACCCGGCAATAAATATCTATAAAAAAGGAAATTATTGTAACTTATGTTATCTTTAACAAGTGGTTATATATTTTATTCATTATTAGGAGAATACAATGAAAGTAATCAAATTATGTACAATACTATTTTTGTCATGTTTGATATTTAACACATATCCGCAGCAAAGAAATAAACCGATTCCGGAAGATTTTAATTTCCCAATTATTGGAAAAACAGCAGATAACCCGTTATATACTGTTACGAGAACCGATTTTTTTATTACGCTTAACGATAACGTATTAATAGACGGAGTAAAATTTGTTCCGCAAACTGCACCTCCTCCGAACGGGTGGCCTACTGTAATCATGGTTCACGGATATGGAGACAGAAAAGAAGCTTTAGTCGGGTTTTGCCAGGCACAGGCTGAGTTTGGTTATTATACAATGTCGTTCAGCATGAGAGGGCAGGGCAATTCGGGAGGTGTTTCAAATCTTATCAGCAGGACTGAAGCCCAGGATTTTATTCAGATAGTTAACTGGGTTAAAAGAGATTCTATCAATGGCTCTAATCCAAATAACATTCTTGTTATGGGAGGTTCGCAGGGTGGTTTAGTTCCATTCATGGCTTGTTGTTTGGGATTGCAGGTTAGAACCATAATTTCAGCACTGGCACCACCGGATTTTGCGACAAGCTGGATTGAGAATGGCAGCATAAAAACAACTTTTGCCTGGTCAGTTACTTATCCGCCCAGTATTGCGAGATATAATTCGTTAGTGGATAGAATGTCTAACTGGATATTTGCAAATAACAAAAATAAGTGGGATAGCTTGGCTTACTGGATGCCTAAAGACAGGGATTTCATGAATATTGTTCCTAACAGTACTGTACCTTTAATTGTTGAGGGTTCCTGGCAGGATAAATTTTTTAATGGCTCGGGTATTATCCAGTCTACTTCACTTATCCAGGCACCGTTCAGAATGTATTTAGGAGCAGTCCAGGGCCATGGAGGTGATCTATCGCCTACGGAAGACCAATGGCACATGAATTTCTATAATGATTGGTACTACTATTGGCTCTTCGGAATCGAAAACGGAACTCTGAATGCTCCAAAATTTCAGTATGCTTCCACATCATTTCCGGTAGTCAATGACTATTTAACTTTTCATCATGACAGCTCGACAGTTTGGCCGCCTCAGAATACTTCTAATTGGAGGTTGTATTTTAACAGAAGGGGAAAATTACTTACGACTCCCAATGCTATTCAAACCAGCATTAATTTACCTAACCGTGTTACCGGCGGGCTGACAATGCACCAGGCTTTTAATGAAGGATTTCAAGGTGAAGAATTTAATTCAAAATTTAAAAAATTTAATATAAACTTTGACTCAGACCCTCTTACAACAGATAAAAAAATGACCGGCATACCATGGGTTAAAATTAAATATTTATCAACTAAGGGACCATTTTGCCAATTTAATTTCCAGATATATGAAGTTAAGCCCGATGGCTCAATGCGCCTCATAAACAGAATTAATTATACCGACAGGAATTATTCTGCTAATTCACTCAGAACAGCTTCATTTAAAGGGCAGGCACACTCGCATATTTTCAGGGCAGGAAATAAAATCAGAATTACTTTAACAAACCTGGATAATAGTTTGTATGAAAATCAGTACGTGCTTGAAAATAATCCTTTTGTATTACCCGTACTTAATTATGCAAACAATTATATGTTCTTAGATGAAAATTCATATATAGATATTCCTTTAGTACCGGTATCCACACAGTTTTCTCTTGAACAGACAGATAATAAACCTGTTAATAATCCTTATACCTACGAGCTGAAGCAGAATTATCCCAACCCGTTTAATCCTGTTACAACTATAGAATATACAGTTGCACAGTCAAATAAAGTTGAGATAAAGGTATACGATATATTAGGTAAAGAAGTTAAAACCCTAGTAAATGAATTCCGGGAAGCGGGAGCACATAAAGTATTGTTCAATGCATCAGAGCTTGCAAGCGGAGTATATTTTTACAAAATAAATACTGCTAACTTTAATGATGTAAAACGTATGGTGCTTGTTAAATAAATTTTAAGTTTACTTCTAAGAGCAGAATGAACGCCCGGTTATGAACTCTTTATAACCAGGCGTTTATTTTTATATTTTATTCATCTTTTTCCATACCAAACCCATTTTATAAATACCCTTTTTCGGCGACGTATATAGTTTTACCAATAAGCTATATTTGTTCACATTTATTTGCAGGACTACAAATCACCAAATAAAATTAATAATTAAGAATAAAAGCAGTATATCTTCTGCTAATATTAAACAGAATTTAATAACCAAAAATTATATAAAATCATGTTTACACTAATTTTACTTAAAAACGATAACACCAATTATAATTTCAATTACTTTTGTTTTATATTTTATATACCTAAACCGGTATAAAGTGATTTTACATTAACTGTACTGCAAAGGCAAGATGCTTCCCGGCTATTTCCTGCTGCGGAAACAGAAATGTGTCTTATAAAAAAATATTCTCTTGTTAATATTTTAATAAATATTTATTATATTTAGAAATAGATAATAGAATAATACCTTCCAAATAATATTCACATCGGCATTATTATTTTTACAAAAACACTTTATGATTTTTTAGCCCATACCGGATATTATGTAATACAAAGCTGCTGTAATTTAACAAACTTCAACAACCTGAAAAATATTAACTTTAAATTATTATTATTTCAGAAATTAAAGTTATTTCAATAACATATTAAAGAACCAATATTTAATTAAGCTTGTTTTGAAGTTATGCGGTATAAAACCGAAGTATGCAGAATTTTCAAGCACTATAATTACAGCGTCAATATACACTGTTATTATGAACTTTGACTAAGAATTTATTAATAAGTAAAAGGTAAATATGAAAATAAAAACATTATTTGTTATAATATTAATTTTATATATAAATGGCATATCTTATAGCCAACATATAAATGGCCAATCTATAAATCCTTCATTATTAGAAACTTATAATTTTAAACTGCTTCCCGGAATGCTTGATGGAGCAACATCAGATGTAGACAGTGTTCAGTTCAATATAACATTAAGGGATGCAGTAGTACTGGAAGCAGTAAAATACAAACCCCAGGTTCCGCCTCCCTCAACCGGATGGCCTGTAATAATCATGGTACATGGGTTTGGAAGCAATAAAAATGTTCTTGCACCGCTATGTAAAGAGCAGGCATCTCACGGTTATTATACTTTGACCTTCAGCATGAGAGGCCAGGGCAACTCAGGCGGATTATCTAACTTAATAAGCAGAACTGAAGCTCAGGATTTGATTGAAGTAGTTAATTATGTAAAAGCAGATTCAGCATACGGCTCAGATTTAAATAAAATTATTATTATGGGCGGTTCACAGGGTGGATTAACACCATTTATGGCGGCAAGTATGGGACAAACATCAATTGGAAAACTTAATGTTAAAACCATTATGGCTTCACTTGCTCCTCCGGATTTTGCGACAAGCTGGATTGAGAACGGCTCTGTTAAAATGACATTCCTGTGGTCTGTAACCTATCCTTCAAATATAGCAAGGTATACAACCCTTGTAAACAGAATGAGTTCATGGGTGTATTCTAACAATAAGGACAGGTGGGACAGCTTAGCTTATTGGCTGCCTAAAGACAGGGATTTTATGGATATAGTCCCTAATAATACAATACCAATGATAATTGAAGGTTCATGGCAGGATAAATTTTTTAATGCTTCAGGAATTGTTAAAGCATCAACACGGCTCAATGTTCCATTCAGGATGTATCTTGGAGCTGTACCCGGTCATGGAGGTGATGAATCACCAACTGAAAATTTATGGCATGCACAGTTTTTTGATGATTGGATTAATTTCTGGATATACGATATACAAAACGGAACATTAAATGCTCCTAAATATCAGTATGCTTCAACATCTTATCCTTTGGTAAATAATAATCTTACGTTTTATCATGACAGCTCTACTGTATGGTATCCGCCCGGTATTAACAACTGGCGGTTATACTTTAACAGTAACGGCCTGCTTAGAAATGTTCCGAATTATTATCCGACAGAAAGAGAAGCATTACGGTATCAGGTTTCCGGAGGCTTAACACTTCGTGAAGCTGTCGTTCTTGAATTTAATGGACCTTTATTTGAATCGAAATTTAAAAGAAGCAGTGTTAATTTTGAGACAGATGTATTGACTTCAGATGTGAAAATGCTTGGTGTACCAAAATTAAACTTACAATATTCTTCAACAGCTGAACCATTTTGCCAGTATAACTTCCAAATATTTGAAGTTATACCGGATAGTTCTAAACGGCTTGTTACCAGAATAAATTATACTGACAGAAATTATACAGCCAATACAGTAAAAACAAAATCAATTGATGGCTGTGAATATTCTCATATCTTCAGAGCAGGTAATAGAATAAGAATAACCATGACCAATTTAGACCAGACTACCGATGAATCTTTTTTCCCGCTGGAAGGGAATCCAATGGTTTTGCCTGTATTAATGAACGGAAGCAGTTATATCAACTTGAATGAGAATTCTTATATAGAACTACCGGTTCTGGGAACACCTCCTATTGGAGTTAATAATGGCAGCAGCAATATTGCACGTGAATATTCACTTAGCCAGAATTTCCCGAATCCTTTTAACCCGGTTACAAAGATTGAGTATGCATTGCCTGAATCGGATAAAGTTGTACTTAAAGTATATGACTTGCTAGGAAAAGAAGTAAGAACTCTGGTAAATGAATTACAAAGACCGGGATTTCACACGGTTATATTTGATGCATCCGGACTTTCGAGCGGTATATATTTTTATAAATTAACAACAGATAATTTTCAGGATGTGAAGAAAATGATACTTGTGAAATAAAATATACTCATAAGTATTAAAATCATGTTTAAATAACTTCGGTTTCATAATAATATAAATGTAAAGACCCTTTTTTAATTAAACGGGTCTTTTTTTATGTGTCTGCTTTATTTTTTTTAAAGAATTTTTTCATTCCCTTTCATATTAACAATTAATTATTTTTTCGCCTCGTTAAACAGATATCAATAATACCGTATATTGGCGACAATATTACCTGTATTAGCTAGCTATATTTGTTATAGAACAGCTACGCAACTACACTTAATCCATTATTTTTTTAGTTATTGTCTCAGGTAATAGCTGCAGTTTTGCCGGTTTTACATTTTTTCTGAAAAATGAAAAACCACTAAATCTGAATTTTTACCTTAGCCAATAACTGAATAATTAACTAAAAGAGAGATTATTCTTTTTTCCGGAGAAAAAATTATGAAGTTATTATTGTCAAAAGCACTGGATCTATTGTTCTTAGTGCTACTTTCCTTTTCCACAATTTATTCACAACAGATTAATATTCCGGTTAATCCGGATAATTATATACCGCAGATTCCTAAACATACAGATACACCTCCTTACTCTTTTACCAGAACTGATTTTACAATAACACTTAGAGATGGTGTATTAATAGATGCAGTAAAGTTCATTCCTGTTGGTACAGTTCCTTCAGGCGGATGGCCAACAGTAATTTTGGTTCATGGCTACGGTAATGATAAATCGATCTTAGTACCATCTTGCCAGTCACAGGCATCAAATGGATATTATGCAATGACTTTCAGCATGAGAGGCCAGGGCAACTCAGGCGGATTATCTAACCTGATGAGCAGAACTGAAGCACAGGATTTAATAGAAATAGTTAACTGGGTAAAAGGCGATGCATCACATGGTTCTAATCCTAATAGAATTTATATTACCGGTGGCTCACAAGGCGGAATAATTCCGTTTATGGCTGCTTGTATCGGTCAAACATCAAGCGGAAGCTTAAATGTTAAGACAATTATCTCATCACTCGCCGCTCCAAATTTTGCATCAAACTGGATTGAAAATGGAAGTATTAAAATGACATTTCTCTGGACTATCAGCTATACATCAGCCAATGCAAGATATACACCACAGGTCAATAGTATGAGAAGCTGGTTATATGCTAACAATAAAGAAAAATGGGACAGCTTAGCATATTGGACACCGGTAAACAGGGACTATATGAACCTGGTTTCTACATGTACGACACCCGTTATTGTTGATGGTTCATGGCAGGATAAGTTCTTTAATGGTTCAGGTATTTTAGAGGCAACTTCACATTTACAATCTCCTTTCAGGATGTATCTTGGAGCAGTGAATGGACATGGAGGCGACCCGTCGCCTGCTGAAGACCAGTGGCACGGTGGATTTATCTACAGCTGGATAAGTTACTGGGTGCTTGGCATACAAAACGGAGTACTTAATTCTCCTAAATATGAATATGCTTCAACCACATATCCCACAACAAATTCTTACTGGTCTTTTATTCATGGCAGCTCAGCCACCTGGCCGCCGCAAAATACTACTGATCTTAAGCTGTATTTTAACAATGGAAATAAACTGCTTACTGCACCAAATCCGGTGCCTGGAGAAAAAGCAACTTTAGTTAATGCAGTATCCGGCGGATTAACAATGCTGCAAGCAGTGAATTATGGATTTACAGGTTCAACTTTTAATTCAAAGTTTACAAAGAATACTTTAAATTTTGATTCGAATCCTTTAGCTGCAGATTACAAATTAATGGATGTTCCAAAGATCAATTTGGAATATTCATCAACAGCAGGACCTTTTACTCAGTACAATTTTCAGATATACGAAGTAAAGCCCGGCGGTGAACAGAAACTTGTCAATAGAATTAATTACACCGATAGAAATTATGCCGCTAATTCCGTTAAGACAATATTATTTAAAGGCCAGGCACACTCACACATATTTAAAGCGGGCAATAAGATAAGGATAACAGTAACAAATCTTGATACAAGCCCTGATGACGCTTTATTTATGGAAACAAACCCGTTTGTATTGCCGGTTTTAATAAACAGCAGTAACCATATTCATTTAACCGTTAACTCATACATTAACTTACCGGGTAAATATATGTCGCCGCTATCGGCAGAAAATAACACAACATCAGCAGTAGATTACAAATTAAACCAGAATTATCCCAACCCATTCAATCCTTCAACAAGCATAAGCTTCAACATTGCAGAAGCAGGATTTGTAACTCTGAAGATATATGATGTAACAGGCAAGGAAGTAAAGACCCTGGTTAATGAGATGAAAACAGCAGGCACACATTCAGTTGTTTTTGATGCACAGAGCTTTGCAAGCGGTGTTTATTTCTACAAAATAGAAGCTAATGATTTTAGTTATATTAAAAAAATGATTCTGGTTAAGTAGAACCAGTTCACCAAGCTTAAGTATATAAATTAAACTGGTTTAGATTTAAAATAACCGGTATTATAATAAAAATCCTGTCTCTTATAAAGGCGGGATTTTTTTATTTAAGATAAGCAATATTAGTAAAAATTAGTCCGGTATAAATACTGTATTCTCACATGTTTATCGAATTTCCATCTTCATACAATGCAAATAATACCGTATATCGGCGACGTATCTACTCCCTTTAGCTAACTATATTTGTGACAGTGTAACATTGAACTACCACTAAACCTATTATCTTTTCGTTATTGCCATGAGCGTGTCTAGTTTTGGCAGAATTATATTTTTCTATAATGTAAAGCGAGCAAAACTTGTCCCGCTTGAGCCAATAACTGATAAATTAAACTACGGGAGAAATAAAACTCTCTCGCGGAGAAACCAATTATGAAGTTATTTTTTTTGAAAGCTCAAGCATCTTTATTTATGCTGCTTCTTTCTATAACACTTTCTTTTTCACAGCAGATAGACATTCCTGCTAACCTGGATAATTATATACCGCAGATTCCCAAAAACACAGATACACCTCCTTTTACTGTTACCAGAACTGATTTTACTATAACACTTAGAGATGGTGTATTAATAGATGCAGTGAAGTTTATCCCTGTTGGCACAATTCCTTCAGGCGGATGGCCAACTGTTATCATGGTTCACGGATACGGAAATAATAAAGAAACCTTAGCCGGTTTCTGTCAATCACAGGCATCATACGGATATTATACAATGACCTTCAGTATGAGAGGCCAGGGTAATTCAGGCGGTTTATCAAACCTTATCAGCAGAACCGAAGCAATGGATATGGTTGAGATAGTTAACTGGGTAAAAGGAGATGCTTCGCACGGTTCAAACCCGGTAAAGATACTTATCACCGGCGGCTCGCAGGGCGGAATAATACCGTATATGGCGGCAAGCACACAGGGTCTTAATGTTAAAACAATTGTTTCGTCGCTTGCTCCTCCTGATTTTGCCTCAAGCTGGATTGAGAACGGCTCTATTAAAATGACCTTCTTATGGACAATCAGCTATACTTCAGCTAATGCAAGATATACACAGGAAGTAAATAACATGAGGCAATGGGTATATGCTAACAGCAAGCAGATGTGGGACAGCTTAGCACTCCGGCTTCCGCAGAATAGAGATTTTACAGGCCAGGTTTCTAACAGCCAGGTACCTGTTATAATGGAAAGCTCATGGCAGGACAAGTTCTTCAACTGTTCGGGCATATTGGATGCGGCGTCACAGCTTCAGGTCCCGTTCAGAATATATTTGGGTGCAGTTCCAGGACACGGCGGAGACCCGTCACCTGCTGAAGACCAGTGGCATATCGGTTTTATCAATGCCTGGTATATGTATTGGCTCTATGGTATCCAGAACGGGACTCTAAATGCGCCGAAGTTTCAGTATGCATCTACTACTTTTCCTGTCGTTAATAATTATTGGACATTTCAACATGACAGCTCAACGGTATGGCCTGTACAGAATACGACTAATTTAAAGCTTTATTTCTGCCGCAGAAAAGAATTGAAAAAAGCACCGAACGTAATAAAAGGCGAAAAAGAGAATCTTGTAAATACAGTATCCGGCGGATTGACAATGCAGGAAGCTGTAAACTATGCTTTCACCGGAACAACATTTAACTCTAAATTTACTAAGCAGGCTATAAACTACGATTCAGGTCCGTTAAATGCAGATTATAAAATGGTTGGTGTTCCAAAAATAAATCTGCAATACTCGTCAACAGGTTCTCCATTCTGCCAGTTCAACTTCCAGATATACGAAGTAAAACCTGATGGTACACAGCGGCTTGTTAACAGGATAAATTACACTGACAGAAACTATACTGCTAATACTCAAAAAAATGTATTAATTAAAGGTCAGGCGCACTCGCATATATTTAAAGCAGGAAATAAGATAAGAGTAACAATTACAAATCTTGATACAAGCCCTGATGATGCATGGTTCATGGGGACTAATCCGTTTGTACTTCCAGTATTGAGCAGCAGCAATAATTATATTAACCTGGGCAATCAGACATATATAGAATTACCAATTGTTAATTTACCGCAGGATATTGCTTCAGGTGATGAACAGGTTAATGATATTAAGAGTTACGCATTAAACCAGAATTATCCTAACCCGTTTAATCCTTCAACAAGCATAAGCTTCACTCTTGGTAAAGCAGGTTTTGTAACATTGAAAATTTATGATGTAACAGGTAAAGAAGTAAAGACTTTAGTTAATGAACAAAAATCACCAGGCACACATTCTGTAGTTTTTGATGCACAGAGCTTTGCAAGCGGAGTATATTTTTATAAAATAGAAACAGGTGATTTCAGAGAAATAAAAAGAATGATACTTGTAAAGTAAGTTCTTTAAGTTTGTTAAGTTCTTTAAGTTTGTTAAGTTCTTTAAGTTTGTTAAGTTCTTTAAGTTTGTTAAGTTCTTTAAGTTTGTTAAGTTCTTTAAGTTTGTTAAGTATTGTCATTCCTCTTTCCCAAATTTCCATTTGGGAAAGCCCATGGAGGATTTACAATTGCACATAGACAAGTCATAGATCCCTGCCTGCC
>RPQH01000021.1 GCA_003820375.1 Ignavibacteriota bacterium | reverse complement strand
TAGCAAATGCTTATTGTCAAGTTTTTGGTGAAAAAACCTCACCCCTTTCCCCTCTCCTGGGAGGAGAGGGGTATTTAGAGCTTAAAAATCAAAGGATTCCCCTCTCGAGAGGGGTGGTTTATCAATTCCGTTCTACTGAATTGATAAGACGGGGTGTGTCCTGAAATGAGCCGGAAGAACCCTAAAGTATCACTTTAACTCTTCAACATCAGCGACAGTTATTTGCTACCGGATTTTTCCCATAGCGATAATAGTTAATGATATAGTGAAGTTTTATTTTTCGGAATAAACCGCGTTTCCAACTCATAATCGCCATTTTATTCATAGCATCCCGGTGAATTTGACGGAGCTAACTTCTTATACTGCAATGAGTTAACCCCTGTTTCCCAAAAACGATAACCCAACTTGATACCAACTTGATACCAACTCCGACACAACTTGAACCCAACTCAGCACTGTTTTGAACCCAACTCTGATTTTTCCAGCTCAGCACCTAGCCGCAGATTAACGGATTATGATGGAATTAGGCTATTTCACCATTTTCACTATTTCACCATTTGAAATATGCCACAGAGCACACAAAGAGCACAGAGAGAAAAACGAGTAGCATCCCGCTGTTGCGGGATCTGTGTATGAGCGCGTGATAATCCCGAAGGGATGATATTATGGTAGAAAGTAAACAAAAAGAAGTGTAACCCTGAAAGGGTGATATTATTAATGTTCGTTTACTAATTTTATATTTTCTATTATTATAAAAAAACAGTAATTTATGTTGATTTTATTAATTAGTAATGATAAGTGAACAGATACCAATAATATTATTTTAAAAATGTCGTTTTTAGAATAAATATCATTCAATGATACTAATTGGCAAGTGATAGTGGTTAAATTCATTCAATTATAACAATCAATATGTCAGAAGATAAATTATCTTTCACGTTTATCATGGTTTTAGTTTTTGCAGTGATAACTATTATTATACTTGATAAAGCATGGAATTCACCTGACGGTAATAGATATTTATTTATTCCATTTTTATTGCTTTTAGTAGTCTTAATTGCTATGACATATGCTGCAGGACAAAAGAAATCTAAATCAAAAGAAGAAGAATTTTTAAAAAAATTGCTATCTGCAAGAGAAACAGAAAGAAAAAAAATAGCTTCAGAATTACATGATGGTATTCAACAGGGTTTACACTCTATCAGTTTTGAAGCTCAAAGATTAGCAAGAGTCTCGCCAATCACCGGTTATAATGTTGACCATATAGCCGACAGAATAAATGAAACTATTGATGATATAAGAAGAATATCTTCAGAGCTTTATCCGCATCACCTAGAGAAACTAGGGTTGAAAAAATCTATCCAGCAAATGGCCAATAACCTTACTGACTCCACCGACGTATATTTTTCAACAAGTATCATAGACGAAATAGATTCCTTATTCAATGAAGAAGCCTCAATAAATATTTACCGTATAATACAGGAATTATTTAACAATATCATTAAGCATTCTAAAGCTGCAAAAGCCAGCATTATTATTCATACAGATAAACTATATTTTTATATTATTGTAGAAGATAATGGAAGGGGTTTTGAAGATGAAAGCAATAAGCTTGTTAATATAAGAAAAGGTTTAGGGATTATCAGTATAGAGGAACGTTTGAAAATTTTGGGAGGAAGATTAAATATTTCAACTTCAAAAGAAAAGGGTGCAAAATTTAAAATTACATTGCCTCTTATTAGTATTTATAATAAAAATTAATATGGAAATGGACAAAAAAGTAAAAGTTTTAATTGTAGATGACCACGAAGCAATTAGAAAACAATACACTGATACAATTCAGGGCGAGGAAAACTTTATTGTAATTGCAGAAGCTGAGAATGCTCAGGAAGGCTATGATAAAATTACAAAATTAAAACCTGATATTGCAGTTATAGATATTGATTTACCACCTGGAAATAATGGGCTCGAATTATCCAAAGTCATAAAAAAAGAAATTCCGGAAACGGAAATAATAATTATGACTGGATATGATAAAGATGAAGGATATTTTTCTGAAGCAATGGACATAGACGTTTCTGGTTATGTAACAAAAGATAAAATTTTTGAATTAATAACAGCAATAAATACCGTAATTGAAGGTGGAAATTATATCAGCCCAAAGGTTCATAAATTTCTTAAGAATAGATATGAAAAGAGGAAGACAATACTTGATGACATCCCGGGATTAAACACACTCACTGAGCGCGAAATAGATGTTATAAAGCTTGTTTCTGAAAACAAGCCAAACAAAGAAATTGGTGAAATTCTGTTTATTGAAGAACGTACAGTAGAAACACATCGTAAAAATATATGTAAAAAACTTAATCTAAAGGGAAGAAACGCACTTCTTTCATTTGCAATCCAAAATAAACATCTAATTTAGTCATATTTTTTTTCTCTCAATTTATAAGTACTGGTACATAGATATTATGTAATAGTACTTAATTAAATTCCGTATTTCCATTTATTTACCTACCATTCATAATGTATTATTTTTGAATAATAAAAAACTTCAAAAATTAAGGAGGATATATAAAAAATTTCATTAATATTATTATCTTTTTAGTAGTATTACTTAATCTTACAATGGATTCTTCTGCTCAAGTCAAGGTAAATGGTTATTATAAAAAAGATGGTACTTATGTCCAGCCCCATTATCGTTCAAATCCTGATGGCAATCCTTATAATAACTGGAGCTTTCCGGGAAATACAAATCCTTACACAGGTAAAACAGCAACCGGTAACGTTGATACATACTTAGAAAACTACTACAAGAATAATACTGGATCGAATAATAACTATAGCAATTATAATTATAACTCAACTACTTCTTACATTAAGAGTAATAGTCCTGTTAAAACAGGTAATTTAATAGTCTTTACCAATATCAGCAGCGGAGGAAAAACATATGTGTATGTTGATGGTAATTATGAAGGATTCTTAAATAAATATTTTAAATGGGGTAGTCCTTCTATAGCTGGCGAAGATGGCACTATTAGTTTGAAAGTTTCTGTTGGCTATCACACGGTTCAAGCAATTGATGATGAAGGTAACTACTGGGAAGGCGAGACATTTGTTTTTGATGATAACAATAACATGTTGAATTTAACTAAATAAATTTGACGATGCTAAATAACAATCAAAATAGTTTAAATTCAGTATTAAGAAAATTGAGAATACTGCTTGAGGTTTCTCAGACAGGATTGAAGGGTTATAACCGCCTTGATTTATTAAACAAGTTTGATATGACAGATATAACTTTTAAAAGAGATTTATGCTGGATTCGTGCACAGGGAATTAATATTCATTCCTGTAATTACAATGTTATTTTATTTACCGAGGTGGACCTTAATAAGTTGAATGAAATTATTAATACCCTGGAAAATCCAACTAAACTGATTCATAAAGGCATTTTGTGTTAGCAATATAATTTTGAATTTGATATATTTTATATGTATAAGAATTTATCAAGCTGTTTTTTCCCATCAAAGACAAGAATATCCATGCTCACATTTTTCTTCCAATGTCTCTGCTGCAAGTCCCGATTCCCCGGGGTGTTCTCTGTGGCTAAAAAATCTGCGAGAATCTATTTCATCCCGCAATTCTGTGATCTGATTTTGTTTTTCGCTTTAGATAGATTGTAAATTGTTCGAATATCTATACTTGCCAGGTTGATAAATTGCAGCTTGTATCTTTGTATCACAAATCTTTCCAACGATTTATAATAAACCTGGCAAGATTCTCCTTCTTATATACTTGACAAAATATATTTTGTCAAAAGTTTTAACAAAAAATATTTTGTTAACTGTATGAATTAACTTTTTATGGCTTTATGTGAAGTCATTAATATAACTAATATAAAATGTGGGTTGAGAATAACATAATAAAAAAAGCACCACCCGGTTATGAATGATGCTTTAATAAAACCTGTTAATTGTAAATCCTTCGTATCATCGATGGGATTGCTTCACATCTTATCAAAAATTTTCTTCTTACATTAAAACTTGTTCTGACCTGCTTAATACGTACTAGTATTAAGGGTTCGCAATTTTTCCTATATTACTTCAGCCCAAATATCTGCACTGAGTACTCAGCAAACTTTGTCAACGGTCCGAAAAAGATACCGAGCACGATTGTCGGGATTGCAAGTGCAAGTAACAATACACTATATCCGGCTCCGAAGGAGACTGCGCCTGTGTCTCCCTGCGGACGGATAAGGAACATGTTCTTCAAAATCTTTATGTAATAGTATAAGCTTACAACACTGTTCATCAAACCGATAATTGCAAGCCAGATGTAACCGTTATTTATCAGTGCAGAGAATATATAAAACTTACCGATAAATCCTGCAGTCATTGGTATTCCGCTTAATGACAGCATAAATACTGCCATCGAAACGCAAAGCAGGGGAGAGCGGTAACCGATACCCTTCATCTCCTCAATATTCTCTGTCTTATACTTGTTCGATATTAAGATTGCTGCGAAAAATGCACCGAGATTCATAAATAAATATACAGCAAGGTATGTAAGCATCGCGCTTATTCCCTGCGGACTGACAACAACAAATGCAAGGAGCATGTAACCTGCCTGTGCAATAGATGAGTAAGCAAGCAGACGCTTTAAATTATCCTGCCAAATTGCAACAACGTTTCCGAGCGTCATAGTAGCAACTGCTATTA
This sequence comes from Ignavibacteriota bacterium, assembly GCA_003820375.1. GTDB lineage: Bacteria > Bacteroidota > Ignavibacteria > Tepidaquicellales > OLB5 > RPQH01. Next base: position 50,720 of record RPQH01000021.1, on the reverse strand, counting down.
CAGCAATAACTTCCGGCCAATGCAATCCGGGTAAAGTAATATACTGATGTAAGCCTTCTGTTGTAATTGTGGGGTGTCCGGCATTCTGGAAAGCAACCAGGAAAAATCTTATAAGCATTGCAAATCCCGCTGCTTTGGACGAAACCGAAAGCAATGCAGTTACCGGCATCGGAGAACCTTCATACACATCAGGTGTCCAGAAGTGGAACGGAACGGCTGAAATCTTATAGCCGAATCCTGCTAACATCAAAAATATTGCGATTAAAAGAGTAATTAAATTAACCGGGTTTGCAGATAAGTATGCACTGATAGCAAACATATCCAGAGAGCCGCAAATACCGTATATTAAAGAGATACCAAACAGCATCAAGCCGGATGAAACACCGCCGTAAATAACGTATTTCAGAGCAGCTTCCGATGAGCGGTTTGATTTCTTGAAATACCCTGCAAGTACATAAGAGCTTAAGCTTGAAAGCTCAAGAGCCAGGTACATCATCAGCAGGTTAACCGAAGAAGCCATCAGGAATCCGCCAAGTGTAAGAGCAATCAGCAATGCATAATATTCCTGTGTCTTAAATTCGGAACTTCTTATCTCATCTGATAAAAATGTGAATAATACAATAAGGAATCCCGAGAGAATCAGTAGTACTTTGAAGAAGTACGAAAACGGATCAACTGCTACCATCTGGAAAAAGATAGTTTGAGCCGGTATATTCACCTGTAAAAACGTGAAGAGCATAGCCGCGGCAAGACCTGCCATTGCTATCCATCCGGAGACCCTGGTTTTCTTCTTGAAAAATAATTCCACGAAAACGATGACGAGTATCGTCACCGATAGAATTGTTTCGGGATAAAACTTACTTAAGCCGTCTAATATTTGCTGGGTTAACATATTTTTAATTTCTTACTCTATTAACTATATAAATTCTTTTTCTTGTCAATTCTTAATCTTACTATACTTCCAATATTAATGTCTTAGTAATTCCTTCGTATCATCTATAAGATTGCTTCGTGTCTTGCTTAAAAACTTTTCTCTTCCTTCACAACATATTCCAATCTATACTATACGTACTGCAATCAAGGACTCGCAATTGTGATACGTCACTACCATCCCATAATCGTTAAGCTGGTAGATTTAGAAACAAAATCAACCAATTGATTAACGGAAGTAGCCATCATATTTAAAATAGGAGACGGGTAAACGCCGAGGAAAATCACTACTACTGCAAGCGGTACAAGCATAAAGTACTCGCGTGCCGTGAGGTCAGTTAACCCGCTCCATTTTTCAGGCAGCGTACCGAAGAACATTCTCTGTAATGTCCATAACATATATGCCGCCGTCAGTACAATACCTAATGTTGATATAATTGTAATAACTCTGATAGGTTCAACACTGAACGCACCGAGGAAAGCAAGAGCTTCACTAATGAAGCCGCTTAATCCCGGTAATCCCATTGATGCAAAAAATCCGATTATTACGAGACCGAAATATTTAGGCATCTTGTTTGCCAATCCGCCGAATTCGTCTACGTTCCTTGTATGTGCCCTGTCATAAATTACGCCTACAATTAAGAAGAGCATGGCTGTGATTGTTCCGTGATTGAACATCTGGAATATTGCGCCGCTGATTCCCTGTGTTGTAAGAGATGACATTCCGAGCACAACATAACCCATGTGTGCGATGGATGAATAAGCAATAAGCTTTTTAAAATCTTTCTGAGCCATTGCACAAAGCGAACCGTAAATGATGTTAATCATACCGAATACAGCGAGTGCATATCCAAAATAAACCATTGCTTCGGGGAACAAACCGTAACTCATTCTCAGCATTCCGTAAGTACCCATTTTTAATAACACGCCTGCAAGAATTACGCTGATAGCGGTCGGTGCTTCGACGTGTGCATCAGGCAGCCATGTATGGAATGGAAATATTGGTACTTTGATGGCAAACCCAATGAACAGGGCGGCATAAGCGAGAAGCCTTGCTGTTGTTAATGAACCAGCAAGTAATGAGCCGGGTAACAGGTTTGCTGGGTCCATTAATGAAATTACATTAAATGTATGTGCTCCGGTTGTTGGGTCTTTAGATGAGAAATAAAGTGCAAGCATTACTATAAGAATGAACGCACTTCCGAACAATGTATATAAGAAGAATTTAATAGCTGCGTAAATTCTCCTCGGGCCTCCCCAGACGCCAATCAGGAAATACATCGGCAAAAGCATTATTTCCCAGAAAACGAAGAACAGGAAAAAGTCGAGAGATACAAACGTTCCCATCATACCGGTATTAAGGAGAAGCAGTAAAGCCATATATCCCTTAATAGATTTATTTATTGAGAATGATGAGATAGTTGCAATAACCCCGATAAATCCGGTTAAAAGCACCATTGGCATTGAGAGACCGTCAACTGCCATGAAGTATTCAATGACAACCCTGTTGGTCCATGCAAAGCCGGGGACATCAATCCAGGTAAATTTTTCAATGAACTGGAAGCCTTCAATCTTATTGATACCTGCGAGGGTATTATCAAAATTCATCCAGAGGACAATACAAAGTACAAATTGCAGCAATGTAATTCCAAGGGCAGTCCATTTAACTGTTTTTTCTTTTTCTTTTGGAAGCATCAGGACAATTATCATTCCCAGAACGGGAAGAAAAGTTATCCATGAGAGAATTCCAACACCAAGTATTTTTAGTTCATGCATAAGTCAGAGATCACAAAGTTTTTAATATAAATATTTTCTAGTAGCACAGACACTCATGTCTGTGATTTTGAGCGGCACAGACAAGAGTGTCTGTGCTACCCGTTAAATTTTACAATTTTTGTACCGCTGATCGGACTCGAACCGATACGGGCTATGCACCCACTAGATTTTGAGTCTAGCGCGTCTACCAATTCCGCCACAGCGGCGCTACAATTACATTGTCCTGAATATGAAATAGAACAATATTATTCCAAATAACACATAAGCAAGGTATGTCTGGATTCTTCCGGTCTGTATCTTTCTGAATATTAAACCGAAGAACATAACAACACTGCCTATTAAATTAACAAGTCCGTCAACAAAGCTGTTATCAAACTTGCCTGTTCCTGATGATGACCTTTCGGTTACGTATGCCGCACCGTTCACAACGCCATCAACAACCTTATTATCAAACCATCTGAATGCCTGCGTAAGCATCAGCAATCCTTTTACAATAACTCCCTCATAGAATTCATCGAAGTACCATTTGTTCAATGAGAATGTGTACAAAGGTTTAATCTTTTCTGCCACTGCATCCGCACTGAACTTTTTCCATTTATAGAATGCAAAGGCAAGCAGAATTCCCATACCTGCTACAAATAATGATAATCCCATAGCAGGATAATGTGCATGATGAACTGCTTCAGTAAATGCCGAATGATTTTCTTCTACAGCAGCAGGATTTTCACCGTGTGTTTCACTTGCCGGTGATTCTGCATTTACAATATGTTCTGTGGTGCCTTTCTGGAAATCAAATCTTTGTGCTTCGGGAACAACTGTCTGCACAGCCGGAACATATTTTGCAAACCATCCGATATTTGCATCGATCGGATTATATGAGAAGAACACGAAGAATGACAATACAGATAATACAATCAACGGGATTGTCATTGGCAGCGGTGACTCTTTTACATGGTCAAATTTTTCTTTATTCTTCGGTTCACCGTGGAAAGTTAAGAACACCAAGCGGAACATATAGAACGCTGTCATACCTGCGGATAAGAATGCAAGTATTGGAATAATATAATTGAATCCGCCTGTTAATCCTGCAAATGCCATTGTGCCCGCAAGAATAGAATCTTTGCTCAGGAAACCTGATGTAAGCGGCACACCAGATAAAGCCATAGTAGCCATTAAGAAAGTGAGATATGTAATTCTCATCTTTTTCTTTAAGCCGCCCATGTTTCTTATATCCTGCTCATGATGCATTCCGTAAATAACAGAACCGGCTCCGAGAAATAAGCAAGCTTTGAATGCAGCATGTGTTACTAAGTGGAAAAATCCCGCCGTATATGCACCTACACCTAGAGCCATTATCATAAATCCAAGCTGGCTTACAGTTGAATATGCAAGTACTTTTTTAATATCATTTTGTGTTATTGCAATTGTAGCTGAAATGAACGCCGTTATTAATCCGATGTAAGCGATGAATGTCAATGCACTTGCAGACATCATCGGGAAAGTTCTTGTAACAAGATATACACCGGCGGCAACCATTGTTGCGGCATGTATAAGTGCGCTGACAGGTGTGGGACCTTCCATTGCGTCGGGTAACCAAACATGCAGCGGGAACTGAGCCGATTTACCGATAGCACCGCAGAAAATTAATATGCCTGCTGCTGTTAGCCATCCGCCTGTAAGCTGTCCTGCTTCAATTGCTGCAAATATTTCTGAAAATGTAAAGCTCTTAGTGAATACATAAACTATCATTATTCCCGTGAAGAAACCAACATCACCAATCCTGTTTACGATAAACGCTTTCTTTGATGCATACTGCGGTCCTGGATTTTCGTACCAGAAGCCTATCAACAGGTATGAAGTTAATCCAACAAGCTCCCAGAATATATACATCATCAGCAGGTTGTCGGTTAGTACTATACCAAGCATTGAAAAAGTGAATATTCCAAGGTATGCATAGTACCTGTTGTATTTAGCATCACCTTCCATGTATTTGGTAGAGAAAAGGTGCGCGGCTGCACTTATCAGGCAAACAACAACAAGCATAATTGCCGAAAGGTTATCAATCAGTATCCCGAGGTTTATCTTTACCGGACCGAATCCGGGTGCGTCTTTCAGGTCAATCCAGTTATATATTGCATTGAACTTATCACTTGCACCGGTATTAAGCAGAACATAAAATGCAAGTCCAAGACAGATTATTAAAATAGCTGTACCAAGCCAATCGCCCTGTCTTGGAAGTTTTTTCCCGAAGAAGATAAGTATCAGGAATGACAGTAAAGGTAGAAATAATATTAGTAATGAAATTGATATTAACACTTCTGTATAGTTTTATTCTTTTAAATTATCTATTTCGTCTGCATTAACTGTTTTAAAGTTGTTGTAAATATTCAGCACAATAGCCAGGGCAATAACAGCTTCGGCGGCTGCAAGAATAATCACAAAAATTGAAATAACCTGGCCGTCAACTCCCAGTTGTCCGTATTTATTGAATGCAATAAAATTAATATTAGCTGCATTCAGAATCAGCTCGATACCCATGAGAATCATTATAGCATTTCTGCGGGTAACCACAGCGAACAAGCCCAGCCCGAACAGCAGTGAGCTTATTACAAGGAAATGCGTTAAACCTATTTGAAAATTTGGCATACTAGTTCTTTCTTGCTAAAAATGCTGCTCCCATCATTGCTATCAATAAAACAATTGACGCAATTTCAAATGGAAGCAAATACTTTGTTAATAACAGTTCACCTATCTGGTTAATTGTTGTTGATTCTACGGAAATAGGGTCTTTAACCGCCCACTTTGTAGATACCATTGTACTTACAAGCAATGCTGATACTATTGCAACTACAATAGTAGCGGGCAATGCTTTTAACGTTTGAGTAGTAATTTCAACATTGGTAACGTTTGTTGTTAACATCACACCGAAGATAAGCAGTATCATAATACCGCCAACATATATCAGAAGCTGTGTGATTGCAATAAAATCAGCATTGAGCAATACGTATATTCCGGCTACACCTGTGAATGTAAATAACAGGGCGAATGCAGAATATATGATATTGCGTGAGAATACTACAACACCTGCGGATACAACTGTGAGTACTGCAAAAACGTAGAATATTATTTCGTAGTAGTTCATTTATAGTTCTTTGAGTTCTTTAAGTTCTTTAAGTTTGTTAAGTTATTTAAGCATTATTATTCTGGCATATACTTAAAACTTTCCAACTTAAGAACCATTGTCTTGTTTTGAACCATTCGGTTCTTCTTTTTTCTTATCGTCAATATCAACCTTAGGTGCTTCATGCTCAACCGGACTAATCTTTGCACCCTTTGTTACCGAAGCAGGAGCTTTCGGGTCTTTTAAAGTCTCTTCAACAACTGCTGCAGGTGCTTTTGTTACTGCAGAAGGAGCTTTAGGAGGCACTGCCGTCTTAGGTGCAGCACCTGCTTTTGCATCGGCTGCTTTTTTCTCTGCTGCAGCTTTTGCCGCTGCTGCTTTCTTTTCATCCTGCTCTTTTGTGTAAACTTCCAGCTTTGCTTTTTTTTCTGCTGTCTGTTCAGTTGTCATATCGGTAAATTCATATATAAGATTCTCACGCTTGTATTCTGAGAATTCAAATACATCTGTCATATAAATGCACTCGGTAGGGCAGGGGAATACACACAACTGGCAGTAACAGCATTTTCCTATATCTATTGTAAATGTTGGTACAAACAAAGCTTTCTTTTTTCCGTTAGATGTAACTCCGGTTCTTCCGACAATATCACCCGGAACAGCTTTTAATGTATCAAGATGAATACAATTTACAGGACATGCTCTCGCACACTGGTCACATCCGATACAATCATCCATATTAACAAACAGGCGATTGCGTTCCCTTTCAGGCAATTGAAGCCGCTCATCAGGATACTGGATGGTTACTGCTTTTGTAAATAAATGGGCAAAGGTAATCTTCATGCCAATATAAATGGTATAAAGACCTAACCAGATATCATGAAAATATTTTTTTATTGGACTCATACTCTTTTATTATTTCAACACAACATATAATGCTACAGCAAGTAAATTAACAAATGCAAACGGAATCAAAACTTTCCAGCAAACATACATCAATTGGTCGACGCGTAATCTCGGCAATGTCCATCTAAGCCACATTTGCACAAATATAAAGAACAAACCTTTTAATAAGAACCATGCAAACTGCATTACCGGTGTATTAAGGAATGGAATGGAATCACCGAATGGAGACTGCCATCCGCCAAAAAATAATGATGCTGCTATTGCCGATACTGCAAACATATTTGCATACTCAGATAAAAAGAAGAACGCAAACCTCATTCCGGAATACTCTGTATGATAGCCGGCAACAAGTTCTGATTCTGCTTCAGGAATATCAAATGGTGTCCTGTTTGTTTCAGCGAGCGAGGTTACATAATAAATGATAAATGATATAAGCATTAAAGGAAGAAGTATTAACTTTTCCCATCCTCCCGGGCCGCCGAATATGTACCAGTTCCAGAACCATCCGCCTTGTGCTGTTACTATTGCCTGAAGGTCTATTGTTCCTGCTAATATCACGATAGTCAATATTACAAGTACGGTTGGTATTTCATAACTTATTATTTGTGCAACAGACCTTATTGCACCATACAATGAATACTTATTATTTGAACCCCATCCGGCCATTAATAAGCCAACGCTTACTAGTGATGAAATGGCAATAATGAAAAACAGTCCTAAGCTTATCGATGAACCTACATACTGACTCGAAAACGGAATACATGCATAAGCAGCATAAGAACCAATGAATGTTACAAAGGGAGCAAGTATGAATAATTTTCTGTCTGCGGCAGCCGGAATAATATCTTCCTTCTGCAGGAGCTTAACTATATCTGCAACAGTTTGAATTACACCATGCCAGCCTGTTAACATTGGACCCAGCCTGTCCTGCATATGAGCAGATACTTTTCTTTCCATATAAACTGCAGCCAGAGCAAAAGCTATCATAAAGATAAGAGGAGGAACGGCCATTGAAATATAGACCAATATATTATTTTGCCCGAATAAGTTTTGTAAGAATTGTTCCATTATCTGTCTATCTCCCCTAAAACTATATCAAGACTTCCGAGAATTGCTACCAGGTCCGCAATCAAATATCCTCTTGTAATATATGGCAGGATGCTTAAGTTTACAAAACACGGAGGTCTTACTTTAACTCTTAACGGACTAGTTGAGCCGTCACTTATTATGTAATATCCTATTTCACCTTTTGGTGTTTCTGTTCTTGTATAAACCTCACCGATAGGCGGTTTAATACGCTTTGGTAATGTTTCGGTAATATCACCTTCGGGCATCTGGTCTAATGCCTGTGTAATAATCTTCAATGATTCAACCATCTCATCGCATCTTACTTTATTCCTGTCCCAGCAATCACCGACTGTTCCCTGCTCACCGGTTCCAATGCAAACGTCAAAATCGAACCTGTTATAAATAGAATAAGGGTCATCTTTTCTCAGGTCAAACTTAACACCTGAGCCGCGAAGCACAGGACCTGAAGCACCTGTATTAATTGCAACATCTGCCGGCAGTATGCCTATGTTTGCAGTTCTTTCAACAAATATCTTATTATATACAAGCAGATTGTTTACTTCATCTATAATAGGTCTGAAATATTTTACAAAATCTCTTGTCTTTTCAATAAAGTTATGCGGAATATCATGTGAGAGACCGCCAATCCACATATAATTATAAAGTAATCTTGCTCCGCAGGTAATCTCAAATAGTTCGAGTACTTTCTCCCTGTCTCTGAAGTAAAATAGGAATGGAGTGAATGCTCCAATATCATTACCATAGGTTCCGATAGCAACCATATGAGAAGCTATCCTTTGAAGCTCTGCCATAATAACGCGGATATATTGCACACGCTCTGGTACCTTAATATCCATAAGTTTTTCGCATGCTTCAACATAACCGAATTCCATGCTCATAGCCGCAACATAATCCATTCTGTCTGTATATGGAATTATCTGCGGGTACGTCATTGCTTCACAATGTTTTTCAAAACATCTGTGCAAGTACCCTAGGTGGGGAATTGCATCTACAACTATTTCACCGTCAAGCTTAACTTCAAGGCGAAGAACACCATGAGTGGATGGGTGCTGAGGACCCATATTGACGATTATTTCTTCTGATTTAATCTCAGGCATTATTTTTCTAATGTCAAATTGTTTAAAACGTAGTATAGTGGCTTTAAGGTCGGGGGATTCGTTCTGTTAAATCCCCATTTTACTATTCCAACATCTTTTGCCAGCCATAATTCTGCAGCAAATGTGTAATACTGCGAGTAGCTTATATATATACAATCTTTAAAAGTACCTTTTTCTGTTATAACTTCTTCTTTTGTGCTTCCTACATTTGCATCCCACTCTCCGTATTTCCATTTATCCGATTGTTTCAGATTTTCTGCCGATTCAAGAAATAACTCTTCCTTTCCCTCTTTATTAATAGTATATATCTGACCGTTCTCTTTTAAGGTCAGTTTTGTTTTCTCCTGGATATTTGTAAAAAAAGGGAAAGTGCTTAGCTCTGCTATTAAATTCTTGTTTTCGGTTCTAATCGATTCTACATTCACATCATAAATAACCGATTCCTCACGGGGAGCTTCATTGATATACTGCCATTTATTCACATTGCTGACAGGGAAGTAAGCATTATGGCTGCCGGATTCTATCTTAATTTCTGATGAACCCTTTTCTTTAGTGCTTGATGAGTTACAGCTAAAGAATAAAGAAGTACTTACTATTACAACAGCAAAAAAATCGGATATTATTTTATATTTAATCAGCATTTAATCCAGTTATAACCAATTAGTTCTTTAAGTTTATTAAGTTTATTAAGTTCTTAGAGTTTTTTAAGTTGAAAAAGAATTATCTTTTTTCCGGTATCGCTATAAACTTAAAGAAATTAATAACTTTCAAACTCAATAAGGTACTTTCATTCCGTTGTAAAACTCCGGAACTTCGTAATCTTTCCGTAAAGGATGACCTTCCCAATCATCAGGAAGCAGAATTCTTCTTAAATCCGGATGACCGATAAAATTAATTCCTATAAGATCATAAGCTTCACGTTCGTGCCAGTCTGCTGTAAGCCAAACCGGCTGTACAGATTTAACATCAGCATTTTCTTTTGTAACAAAGACCTTCAGAATAACTTTATGTCTTAAAGGAAAAGAAAACAGATGGTAAGTTACTCCGAGCTTGCCGTCAGCATAATCAACTCCGCTGAGACATGAAAGTGAATCAAAGAGGAATTCCTCATAATCTCTTAAATAGAAACAAATTTCGTCAATCTTATCCGGTGAACAAATAATAAAAGAATCTACCGGTTTATCGGTTTTGAAATCAATAATCGATTCCCCAAACTTAGATTTTAATTTGTCGAAAATTTCCTGTGGTGTCATAGCCTTATAAAAATATTAATAGCTGTCTTTTTACTGAAAAATAAAGTTAAGCTGTCTTTTTTGCCATACTTTCGTTTCTTATCTTTTCGCGCAAGGTCAAAAGACCATTTAAAAGAGCTTCCGGTCTTGGAGGGCATCCGGGTACATAAACATCAACAGGAATAACCCTGTCCACTCCTTTAAGTACATGATATCCGTGTTCCCAATACGGTCCGCCGCAGTTTGAACAGCTTCCCATAGAAATTATATATTTAGGGTCAGGAATCTGCTCAAATAGCCTTTTAATTCTTGTAGCCATTTTCAGAGTAACCGTCCCTGAAATAATAATCAGGTCGCATTGTCGCGGGCTGGGTCTTGGAATTACTCCAAACCTGTCAAAATCATAATGTGATGCACTGGTTGCCATCATTTCGATAGCACAGCATGCAAGCCCGAAAAACATCTGCCAGGGAGAGCTTAATCTTGCCCAATTGAAAAATTTATCTGCAGTAGTAATTACTATATTACTTTTCTCAAAGGGATTCTGCAGTTTGTTTAATAGTCCCATAAATAATTATCCGTTCTTAATCTTACTAACAGCAGTTAGTTAACCTCTGCCGGTACGTCTTCTTTTTTAATAATAGTTCTTTTTAAAGCGGGAATCTCGGGTTCAGGTCTTATCCATTCAAGGTCACCCCTTGCCCACAGATAAACAAACCCTAAGCCGAGTATTACTAAAAATACAAACATCTCTAAAAAGGCAATCATTCCCATATCTTTGAAAACGACAGCCCATGGAAAGAGAAACACAACTTCAAGGTCGAAAATTATGAAAACAAGTGCAATAACGTAAAACCTTATATTGAATTTAACCCATGGGCTGCCCACAGGGTTTTCACCGCATTCATAAGTTGTTAGCTTTTCTTTCGTTGGATTCTTTGGCGAGAGAACTTTTGCTGTTAGAATACCTGCAATTACAAAAACAATTGCAAGGATTATGAAAGTCAATATTTGACCGAATTCACTTAACATATTTACAAATATATTCACAGTCCACATTAAAAACAACGAAGTATTTCTTCTTATTATTTATAGTTATTTCCGAAATGTTTGATTTTTTCCGTATTTTTCTTTATATGCGAAAAAATTACCTGCTTTAAATTAGCTATAATCATATATATTTATTTATTATATTAAGTTATTAAATTTATTACAGTTTGAAGCATTAATCCTGAAGGCAGAATGAAATTACCTGTTAAACTTTTATTGTTTTGTTTAATTTTAATACTGTCGTTAAATATATTGTATTCGCAGCCTAAGTGGCAGCGTGTTGCATCCCCGACCACAAAATGGCTTTACAAGTGTTCCTTTACCGATTCCCTGAACGGATGGGCGGCGGGTGATTCAGGCATTATTATACATACTTCAAATGCCGGAGCTGACTGGGTTATACAGCAAACAGGAATTGATTATTTTATTGAAGATATATTTTTCCTGAATACAAGACTTGGCTGGGCTATATCAAATGATTTTCTCTCCTATGGACCTATGATTTTAAAAACGACCAATGGCGGAAATAACTGGAACGTGACCCGGTATCCGGATTCAAATTTAGTTCTTATAACCGTGAACTTTCTGGATTCGTTAAACGGATATTTCGGCGGAAGCAGCGGTACTATTTTGAAAACTACTAATGCCGGATTTAACTGGATAAAATGCTCTCTTGAATCTTCTTTCTTTTCATATTTTCCTATAAGAAAATTTTCTTTTTCTAATTCTCAGTATGGGCTTGCCTGCGGAGGTATAATTGATATTAACGGATTGATATGGAGAACTACTGATTACGGATATAACTGGGCAATTATGGATACCACACTTGAACCTATCAATGATATTATGTTTTATAACGATCAAATTGTTTTGGCCGCAGGAGGTGATTATGAATACGGAGGAGCATTCTACAAAAGCACTGATGGCGGTATTAATTGGGCAGACAGCATTATTGGAATTTTCGGTTCAGGACATTGTATTGCACCCAGGTCTTTACAGGAAATGTGGATTTCCCTGGGGTTCTCTCAATTGTGGATGGTTTCCATTGATGGAGGATATTCCTGGTTATCTTATAATACACCCGACAGCTCCGCCATATATGATGCAGTGTTTATTGACTCTCTCAGGGGATGGGCATTTGGTACCTATGGCGGAATTTTTAAATATAATCCTGAAGGTGAAATAGGTATAAAAAATATTAAGATACCTGAATCTGCTAATCTATTTCAAAATTATCCGAACCCGTTTAATCCTAAAACTACTATCGGTTACCGGATTCTAAAATCATCTAAAGTTAAAATTATTTTATTTGATGTACTGGGAAGGGAAGTTAAAGTATTAGTTGATGATTATAAGCTTCCCGGTTATTATGAACTTGAGGTAATTTCAGATGAGCTGAGTTCAGGTGTATATTTCTACAAGCTGGTCGTTGATTCCGACGGGGAAGCAGGAGATTATTTTGCAACTAAAAAAATGGTAATTACTAAATAAAAATGTGATAAAACTGCTTAAATAGATTAATATTTATTTCTTTTTTACTATCACAATTGAGCTTTATTAGTTATATTAAGCTGATATATAAATTTAAAATAAAAAACCGGTATGAAAGCTTCAAGAAAGGTTTTTTTTAGTTTACTCTTTCTATTACTATCATTAAACATATCACAATCTCAGAATTTACAGAACTCATGGACTCATGTGCAAAGCCCGACAACAAAGTGGCTGTTCAGGTGCTCATTTGTTGATACCTTGAATGGCTGGGCAGCAGGGGATTCAGGTGTTATTATTCATACATCCAACGGCGGTATAAATTGGGAAGTGCAAAATTCCGGTATTGAAAATTTTATTGAAGATATATGTTTTCTTAATCCAAGGTATGGGTGGGCTTTATCGAATGATTACCTTACATTCGGTACTATGGTATTAAAGACAACAAATGGCGGTGATAATTGGTCGATGGCACGTTTCCCCGATTCTACTTTAATTATTACTAATATTTGTTTCCTGGATTCAATGAATATGTACCTGGGAGGAATGAGCGGCTTAATTCTAAAAACCACTGATGGCGGCGCTAACTGGATAAAAGGCTCACTGGGAGGTACTTTCTTTTCTGTCTTCCCGGTAAGAAGACTTTCTTTTTTTAACGAGCAGTATGGGCTTGCTTGCGGAGGAGTAATGGACCTTGCCGGTACTATTTGGTTAACTACCGATTATGGCTATAACTGGACAATGGTTGATACTACACCCGAACCCTTAAACGATGTTTTATTTTACACCATGCAGTATGCTTTTGCCGCAGGAGGTGATTTCGAGTACGGGGGGAGCTTTTCGGTAAGCAGTAACGGAGGTGCCGTCTGGCACGACAGCACCCTTGGCATTTTTGGGGCAGGACAAAGTGTTGCACTTAGAACTCCAAATGAGATTTGGATTCCTCTTGGATTTTCTCAATTGTGGATGGTTACTACAGATACAGGCAAAACATGGACGGATGTTTTGGCTCCCGACAGCTCTGCTGTATATGATGCAGTATTTATAGATGAAGATCATGGATGGGGTGTTGGAGCAGGCGGTGCAATAGTAAAATATTATGCGAGACATGAGATAGGCATTCAAAATCCCGGAGTTCCTGTTTCAGCTAATCTTTTTCAGAATTATCCGAACCCGTTTAATCCTTCAACAACAATTTCTTTCGAGATATTGAAATCCTCGAAAATTGTTATTACTTTATATGATGTACTGGGTAAAGAAATTAAAGTACTGCTGAATGAATTCATGAATCCCGGTCAATATAAAATTAATGTTAGTTCCGAAGGGCTTAGTTCGGGTATTTACTTCTATAAATTGGAAACTGCAGATTTTACCGGCACAAAAAAGATGGTCATAATAAAATAATGAATCATTACTTTAAAAATATTATCAAATTGCTGTTTGTATTTTTTATAATAAATTCAGCAGCAGATATTTTTGCGCAGAATGAATTCTGGGTTCGGCAGCCATCACCGGTGCATGCTCATTTATCCAGATGCTCTTTTGTTGATTCATTAAATATTTGGGCTGTGGGTGACTCAGGTGCTATAATTCATACATCTAACGGCGGAATTAACTGGGTTGTTCAGAACAGTAATATTAATTCCATGATTGAGGATGTTTGTTTTATTAATAAAAGACTGGGATGGGCGCTTTCAAATGACTTTTATGGATTGGGAACGATAATTTTAAAAACTACCAATGGAGGAATAACCTGGACTAATTACCGGTATTCCGATACTACAATTGCTATAAACGCTGTTTATTTTCTTGATTCATTGAATGGTTACTTAGGAGGTTCAAGCGGTACAATCATGAAGACCAGCGATGCAGGAGATTCATGGACAAGATGCAGGCTTGAGGTGAGCTCTTTCTTTCATACATTACCCATTACAAGATTTAATTTTCTTAATGAACAATATGGTCTTGCTGTTGGAGGGGTAATGGATGTTGCAGGTACTGCATGGAAGACCACAGATTACGGAAATAACTGGGCTATTACAGATACAACACCCGAACCATTGGCGGACTGTTTATATTACAATTCAGACCTGGCATTTACCTCCGGCGGCGATTTTGAGTATGGTTCTTCTTTTGCATACAGTATAAACGGCGGCAATACCTGGGTGGATAGCAATATAGGTTTTTTTGGTATCGGCAGAAGAGTTGCCGTTAGAAAACTAAACGATATTTGGGTGCCAACAGCATTCTCAGCGGAATTTGTGAGGTCATTTGATTCAGGTCATTCGTTTATGGCATATACAGTGCCTGATACAAACTCGGTTTATGATGCAATATTTATTGATACTATCAGAGGATGGGCGTTTGGTGTTGGCGGTGCAATTTATAAGTATAATAATAACCTGATTGGTATTTCAAATAACCGGAACAATCTTCCGGCAGTGTTTTCATTGATGCAGAATTATCCTAACCCGTTTAATCCTGCTACTACTATAGAGTATGCTGTTCCAATAACATCGTTGGTAAGGATTACTCTATATGATATGCTTGGCAGGGAAGTGAAGGTGCTGGTTAATGAACTGAAACAGCCCGGAACACACAGCATAGCATTTACTTCAGACGGCTTAAGCTCGGGAGTTTATTTTTACAGATTGGAAAGCGGAAGCATAATACAGACTAAAAAGCTTGTACTATTGAAATAGATATAAGAGTTTTAAACAAAGCCGGATATAATGTTTTTAATTACATCCGGCTTTGTGTTTTTATTTTACCAGAATCATTTTCTTTGTTTCAGAATATGATTCTGTTTGTAACGAATAAAAATACACACCGCCTGGGTAATCACTTGCGTTCCATTCAACTTCTATTATATAAATAAATATGGCTTGTAAAATTCTTATACCCTCCCATGTGTCATTTTCGCATGCCCTATACCTGTCATTCCCGCATGCTTTTAGCGGGAATCCAATCAACATGTTGAACAAGTCCGGTTGCTTAATGATGTACAGATAGAAATATATAAAAATTGGATAATCCCTCACTTCAATTTTCACGCGCTGATTGGATTCCCGCTAAAAGCATGCGGGAATGACACGTGGTGGTGGGGAAAGCATGGCCTGAACAGGCGGGCGGGAATGACATATTAAAAATGCTTGTTAATCCGCAATTCACAATCCCTGTCTGCAGCAGGCAGGCGAAATTCGAAATTATCGGAGTTGGGTTCAAAACAGTGCTGAGTTGGGGTCAAAACGAGTCGGAGTTGGGTTCAAGTTAGTATCAAGTTGGGTTATCGTTTTTGAAAAACAGGGGTTAACTCATTGCAGTATAAGGAGATAACGCCGTCAGAGATGCGAGATTTTTGATTTAAGATTTGCGATTTTGAGCCGGAACCGCAACTTTTTAATCAAAATAAAACTTCACTATATCATTAACCATTATCGCTATGGGAAAATTTTAGTAGCAAAAATATGTCGCTATTGTTGGGGAGTTAAAGTAATACTTTAAGGATTGTCCGGCATTTTTCAGGACACACCCCTTCCGCTTCGCTCCCTCCCCTCTCGAGAGGGGAATCCTTACCTCTCTACTTATACATGTATTAAAATTGCTTAAAAAAGCACTCTAAACACTCAATACACTCTATGCACTCAATACACTCCAAACTATTTTTATTAAAAACTTGACAATTAGTGAATACTATATTAAATTATATAGTGATGCTTATATATCAGTATAAGCAAAAGTAATCGTTCTTTGTTAATATCGGAATAACTTAAAGCATGTCGTAATATTGTTTGAAAATGCTGCTAACGGATTTGGTTAGATTTTGGAAGGTTGGAAAAAATATGTACTGAAAAATACCCTAAGGTCAATTAGCAATTATCAATGAGCAATTAACAATGAAGTGTAAGAGAGCAATGAGGTGAAATTTTATTATTTAATAAAAAAAGGCATCCTTTTGCAAGAATGCCTAATAATTTTTGTAATTTTCACTATTTCACTAACTCACTATTTGATTAATGCCATCTTCCGTGTTTCCCGGTAAGAATCTGTGTGCAATGTGTAAAAATAAATCCCGCTTGGATAGTTTGAAGCATTCCACTCAGTCTCATATGTGCCGGGTTTTAAATTCTCATTAACTAAAACTGTTAATTCTCTTCCACGCACATCGAAGATTGCAATCTTCACGTTTGACATTTCACGTTTGGCGTTTGACGATATATCAAACTTTATCTTAGTATTTGGATTGAACGGATTCGGATAATTCTGATACAAATTATATGAAAATGGAACTTCGGTTGAAATATTTTTTACACCCAAAGCAATATAATCTATCATTGCAGTCCAAATCTGGTAATTACCGGAGTAATCGCTCATCCACACAGGCCAGAGCTTACCGTTTCCGGAAGTCATGCTGATATTATCACCCTGGTTACCTGAGCCGGCACCTGAGATTGCTTTAGGTCTGAAATGGTGATTACTTACAATCCGGTCAGTCCATGTATTTCCGCCATCGGTTGATCTTGAGAAATATACTCCAACAGAATCAGAGCTGATATTCCTGTTATCATAATATACAATATTAATGCCGCCGTGTTCATCAACCCTGATTGCAGGGAAGTATTGCACTTTACCGTTATTCATTGCGTCCTGGTTTACCCTGATTCCCGTTGACCAGCTTGAGCCCCCGTTTGTTGAACGGAAAAATACGACATCGGGGTCTGAACCGGCGGGTGAATGGTTCTTTTCAGTGGATACAATATATATCCATCCGTTCCTTGGGCCGCCTGAATTATCAACATCGATTCCCGGGTAGCTGTTAACTCTTATACCCCAGGGTGATAATGAAGATGTTTTGATTCCTGTAATATCAATAGCAGTTTCCTGTACAGACCAATTAGCACCGGCATCTGATGAAGATGCAAAGCCAATATAATTTTCATTAAATGGAAACGCTGTCAGAACAGAAGCCCATGAGACAAAAATAATACCATTTGACCCGGCTGTAATACTTGCCCCGATAGATTGGTGACCATTGATAGAATTGTTAATCTGTTTTACCGAAGACCAGCTCTCACCTCCATTTAATGTTGAAGAAAAGACGACAGGAAACGGACTGACAAACCTTGTCCATGCAACATAAGTTCTGCCGTAGAATGGGCTTGATGGATTACCGTCAGTAGTAGGCGCTCCTTTATCATTATCACCTGATATTATAGTATAATTATTAGACCAGGTTGCTCCAAAATTAGTAGAGTAATTACCAAACATACCCGGAGGGAAATTAGCACCAAGGTGAGTTAGGATAAATCTTCCGTCTTTATCAATAACAGGCCCCGGGTCTCCACCGTGATTTGTCCGGGGAATACCTGTGCAGGTGTCATTACCAAACCATGTTTGCCCCCCATTGGTTGTAACGTAAACTCCTTCACTCCTGAAAGAAGCTTGCGGAAATACATTATATGAGCTTGCAAACATTATCTGGTGATTGATAGGATGCCTGACAATTACCGGTTCTATTTGTATCGTTGTTGAAGGGAAAATCCTGAAACTCGGATACTGTGAGTATGCCTCCTTCAGGCCACTCAATGAAAAAACCAATAATACTAAGTAAAAATAATATTTTTTCATTTTAATTAATTTAATTAAAAGGGAATCTTAATTTAAGACTCCCTTTATAATTATGAAACACAAAACGATTTCCTATTTAAACATGTATCCCAGTGTCAGGCCGCCGAAGAAGTTTCTTCTTGGACCTGATTCATAATATTCACTATTGTTTGAATTAATATTAATAAATGCTACATATTTCTTATCGGCAATGTTGTTTACTCCACCATATGCAAACAGTTTTAAATTTTTAGCAATATTAAAATCAATTCCTATTTGCCCGTTAAGCAAAGTATAGCTTTTAGTCATTAATGAGTCGTAGTTAGCATCCTCTACAAACATTTCTCCGACATGCTGAATATTTCCTTTTACAAATACACCGTAATTATTGCTGAAGTTATATTTATAAGTAAGGTCAGCTGAAATCAGATGCTTAGGAATTGAAGGTTCTAAATTTCCGTCATACCCGATATCTGTAATAACACCATTTTCATCAACAGTTCTTGCAATATATTCATCATATTTAAAGTCAGAGTAAGTATAAGCAGCACTTAAGTTCAATCCTTTGACTATTTCACTATTGATGCCGGCTTCTACACCCTGTCTTTTTACAGTACCTGCATTCCGGAAGAAAACATCACTTTCTACTGAGAATGGAATTATAGCGTCTTTTATCTTACAATTGAAATAAGTTACTTCAATAAAAGTATATTTTAAGAAATCTTTACTGAACATAGGCAGGTAACCTTTTATACCCGCCTCAATGTTAGTAGATTTCTGAGGTTCCAAATCAGGATTAATAGTTACGTTCGGATTGTTTGTTGATGCATTGTTATCGAGCTCGTTGAAGGCAGGAGAATCAAAGCTTAACCCGAATGAAGCATATAAAGCAAGTGAACGGTTTAACTTATAATTCAATGCAAATTTGGGAGTAAAGCCTGTGAAAATTCTGGTTGTATCTTTATATAAACGTGTTGAAAGGTCAAGTGCTTCGAAATTAACCTTGTCAAATCTTCCTGTTGCAAGGAAAGTTAATTTGTTCGGGATAACGGTTATCTGGTCAATCACATAAAATCCCACATTAGATATTGTTTCATCAGTTATATTCATGAAGTCACCTTTTTCCCCGCCGTTATTATTATATTCAGCAATAGGTCCTGTCTGGTAATAGAGGTCACCGCCTAATGAGAATTCATTGGTCCGTTTTCCGAATTTAATTTTGTTTATGTATCTGAATGAACCTCCAATACCTGAACGGTCGAAGATTCTATATGTTTTAGCCGTTCTATTGAAATCTTTTATAGTACCGTAGCCTGTTACTTCTATTCTGTTCTCAGAATTTTTGATGTCAAATGATGCGTTGTATGAAATTCCTATTCTTCCTTTATAGGTAATTCTTTTTGCGTCTCTGCCAACGTCTCTTGAGTTAGCAGCAGTATCGTTTTCAAGGTATTTTGTTAATGTAAGTGACCCTGGAAGTTTAATTAACCCGTTTACATAATATCCAAAGATTGACATTTTAGACCTGGCATTCAAATCTACTTCATAAATAGTATTAATTCTTGTCTGGTATTCTTCACTATGCTGCCTGTAGCCCTTGTAGTTTTCATAACCTCCTATTAACATGAATCTTGTTTTACCGGCATTAATTCCGACCTTGATATCATTTTTTCTTAAGTCATATGAACCGAACTCATTGGATGACTGCACAAATGAAAGCGGAAAATATTTATCTGTCAGGAAATTTATAACACCGCCGGGTGCATTGGTATATAAAGAAGAAGAATTACCTTTTACAATTTCTATCTTGCCGATAGAAGAAAAGTCAATTGCTTCTATTCTTGTTTGTCCGTCAGGTTCAGATTCGGGAATACCATCAAGCAGAATTCTGACACCGCGTATTCCACTGTTTGAACGGCTTCCAAAACCCCGGATTGTGACCCTTACGTCATGGTTGCCGTAACGGGACTGCAGAAATAAGCCGGGAACTGTTGTTAAAACATCGTTTAACCCCTGTTTCCTGCTGCTAATCCATTTAGATTGATCAACCCTTTGAACCGAAAAGGGGATATCAATAATTTTTTGTTCTAATCTTGTTCCAGTCACCATAATTTCTTCAGTCTGAAAACCAGAAGTATCCTCCTGTGAGTATACTACAGTTGATGATGAGAGGAAAAGAAATAGAAGAAATAGTAATTTAATATAAGTTCTCATATTTCTCTCTTATCCCTTTTTGGGAAATATTTTAAAAAAATGTGATAATTAACAGGATAGCATCAGGCAGCTGGTGGTGACCTGCCTACCGGTTCTAAAATGACATCATGACATGGTATTTCTGTATCATAGGAGGATATGATAACAGATTCTCTTTTATTAATATGGAGTGTTGTTTCAGTATATAACTCTGCTTTTGATATTTTCTTAGTTAAAGTGCAAACAGTGTAGTTGTCACTTGCAAGCACTTTGTTCTTAAAAACGTCGCAGTTATCTTCACCAATGAATAAAATCGCATTGAGTCCCCATATAAGAAAAATAAAAAACTTTGATAATCCGCCGGTATCAATTGGTGAAATATCGAAATCGAAAAACTTCCCAGTGATATTTTTAATTAATCTTTTCAATATTAAGTTTTGGAGAACATATGAATATACCTCTCTGAAATTCTCTAATCAATCACAAAATTTTTCAATTAATCAGAAAAAACCGGAAAATTCACTTTTTCAATAAATAAAATGAATTATATGTTTCTTAGAAAGTTTTCTCTTTCATCAAATTTATGGAGCATGTCATCAAGCTGCTTGCCTGCTTTTTGTTGTGTTTCGTTAATATCAGTATTGGCAGCAGAGTTATTTTCCATTAACTCAAATGTTGCACTTATTTCATTAATAGTATCGAACAGCATAGCATCAAAACTATACAATTGATTCAGCTTATCTTCTTTCACCTTTGAAACATCAAAAGCACCGGAGTATCCGCGTGACGCAGACCTCAGCTTTGCAGTTGCATTATCTATTTTTTTCTCAAGCTTGTCTACTCCATCGGTTTCAAACAGCTTACCATGTTTTGAAAGATTTAAGACAACGTTTTTAGTCCTGACTTTATTTTCATCAAGTTTTCTTGCAAGCTCGTTTCTTAAAATTGTATCTATCTCTCTTGAGTTATCCCTGTCAACGTAACCGTTATAACCCGGGATGATGCGTGCCATTTTTTCAAGAAAAGATTCACCTTCTTTTACCTGTTGAAGCTTTGAATTTAAGTCTGCCATAGTATTTATTTAGTTTTCTTTTAAATTTTTACGGAAGATAGCAGTAAAAGTATTATTTTTCAACTATTAAATATGAGTAAAGAGTTCAAAGAGTTCGGAGAGTTCAGGAGTTCGGAGAGTTCAGGAGTTCGGGAGTAGTGAGTCTTCGTACTGACAGTGTTTCAAACTCTCAAACTCTCAAACTCTCAAACTCTCCAACTCTTAAACTCTTAAACTCTTAAACTCTTAAACTCTCGGACCCCTGTACTCACTGCGAACTTTTATGCAGATTTTCAGTGTTTTCTTATCAAATACAGTATATGAGTGATTTAAATATAATAATCAGCCACAGGCTTGCCAGGGAAGAAATTATAAAAAGGATTAATGACTATGCTTTTAAAGCAAAGAATGAGTATAATTGGGTAATCAAAGAATTATCTATAAAATGGAATGATAATATTGGCAAAATTAAAGCACATGTGAAAGATAAAGATATTACAGGAGAAATAACTGTAACTGATGATTCAATAATTCTAAAAGGAGATATTCCATCATTGTCAATCGGCTTTGAAAGCAAGATCGAAAGTGAAATACGTGAGCGGCTTATTCAATTGACTTATGATAAAATATAATATTAAAAAAATATTCAGAGTATGTATAAAAAAGGAAAAAACAAATCCCCGTTTGATCTATATGGACCATACATAAGAAAAAACAAAAACGACAAGTGGCATTCTTCTAAAAGCTGTTCTAATTATCCGGTAAATCCCGAAGTGGAAATAAAGTATTTCAGCACATATCCGGGGACATCTGAATTATGTCCTGAATGTATACAGCTTGAAGAGAAGAATATTAAGTTTACTTAACGATTTGTTTGGTATAATATTCAAACAACGAATGCAATTACAGGGAGATTTTTTTCTCTAAAATTTTGAAATATCCGGTCTTTATTATTTCATAAATATTGAGGGAGTTGATTGATTATGGAGTTAGATATCAAAAAACAGCAAATGTTTGGTCCATTTATCAGGGCAAATAAAAAAGATAAATGGCATTTCTGCAAAACTTGCTCTCAATACCCGGCAGTAGCCAACCCGGAAATAAGGGTTGCAAGTTTTAGTCCCGATACAAGTGAGTTGTGTAAGGAGTGTTTAGCATTGAATAAATAAGTTATTTAGGTATAATTACAATAAATATATTTATGTTATTTTACTGCTATGTGATACTTAACTTCAACTTAAATGTCAAAAATAACAAGACGTTCGTCTAAAAATTACAATACAAAAAGCAGGAAAAGCAATAACGGTTCTAACCCAGGTTACCCGCATAAAGTTAAAGTAAAAAATAATGTTAACACATTCTTGTCACCTGCACCTCAAGTAAAATCGGATTTTAAATTATTTCCAGTTGCAGTTATTGGGGCATCAGCAGGGGGTATAGAAGCTTTCGGTTCATTAATAAAAACCTTGCCGTCAAATACAGGTATGGCATTCGTTTTTATACTTCACCTAAGTCCAAATTTTAAAAGCAACCTGCCTGATATACTTGCACGTCAAACAAAAATGCCCGTAAAACCAATTGTACATAATGAACCTCCCGAGCCCAATACAGTTTATGCCATTGAACCCAATACTTACCTGACAATCGAGAACGGGAAATTCTGCATCAATAAGCGTTTTAAAAATAACAAATCTTTTATGCCCATTGATATATTTATGGAAAGCCTGGCTGATGATAATAATTATTATGCAATCGGTATTTTGCTTTCAGGTACAGATTCTGATGGTGTGTTGGGGCTGGAACATATAAAAACAAAAGGTGGAATTACATTTGCACAGGACCCGCTTACTGCAAAATTTGCTGATATTCCTAATAATGCTATTAAAGCAGGTGTTGTAGATTATGTGCTCACCGCAGAGAATATTGGAAAAGAACTTATACGTGTTGGTAACAACCTGGATGCCAGTTTTAAAAAGATTGGTATTGACTATGAAATATTACCGGGTATTTCAGATGAAGTGAATAAAATTTACCAGCTTTTAAAGTATAATTATGGGGTAGATTTTAAAAACTATAAACCGACAACGATAAAACGCAGGATATTGAGGCGCATGGTTATGAATAAGATTGGCAGCATAAAAGATTTTATAAAACTGCTTAAAAGTAAACCGGACGAACTGAAAAATCTTTATGATGACCTGTTAATCAATGTTACCAGTTTTTTCCGTGACCGTGAAGTGTACGATGCAATAAAGAAAAATGTCTTCCCTCAAATTTTTGATAAAAGAAAAAAGGATGAACCGGTAAGAATTTGGGTAACTGCATGCTCAACAGGTGAAGAAGCATATTCTATTGCGATTCTTCTGCTTGAGTACCTGGGTACAAAAGCTTCATCTTATCAGATACAGATATTTGCAACAGATCTCAGTGAAGCGGGAGTAGAAATAGCAAGAAGCGGTATTTACCCCGAAGATATAAAAAATGATATAAGCCCGGAAAGATTGAGGAAATATTTTGTTCATGTAGATGGAAAATACCAGATAATAAAACCTATACGTGATATGTGCATATTTGCACGCCAGAATCTTGTACAGGATCCGCCATTCTCAAAAATTGATTTGATAACATGCAGAAATGTTTTAATTTACCTTGGACAAGTTTTGCAAAATAAGGTTATGCCTATTTTTCATTACTCACTTCGTTCTGATGGTTTCCTTGTATTGGGTACTTCCGAAACCGTTGGGGTTTATTCAAAACTTTTTTCAACATTCGATAAGAAGAATAAAATATTCTGTAAAATAAGTAACAATGAAAAATATGCATTGGATTTTACACTAAGCGATTATAATGTCTCCCCCAACAATAATCTGACATTACCAGTTAGACTCGGCAATAAAATTTTAAATGCATTTGATCTCCAGAAAGAAGCTGAATCAATAATAACTGCCAAATATGCCCCTGCTCACGTAATAGTTAATAAAGACATGGAGATAATTCAATTCCGGGGTCAAACTAGTACATTTTTGAATCTTCCGCAGGGAATAGCAAATTATAATTTGCTTAAGATGGTAAAAGAAGGTCTTGAAACGGATTTACGTGTAATGGTTAGAAAAGCAGTAAAGGATAATGGAATAGTAAGAAGAGAGGGTATTAGTTACAGGCAAGACGGTATAGTTAAAGAAGCGAACCTGGCTGTAGTTCCAATGAACGGCAGTAACCAGGATGATGACCGGCTCTTAATTGTAATTTTTGAGGATGTGAAACGCTCTAAAGCAATTAACCTGAAAACTTATGTCAAAGCTAATAAAAAGCTTTCTGAAGGTGACTCACAATACGCAGCAGTACTAAAGAAAGACCTAGCCAATACAAGAGAACGGCTAAATACCATAATCGAGCAGCAGGAAGTTACCAATGAAGAATTAAGAGCAGCGAATGAGGAAATACAATCAAGCAATGAAGAGCTTCAAAGCACGAACGAAGAGCTTGAAACCGCAAAAGAAGAATTACAATCTACCAATGAAGAATTGCAAACTGTAAACGACGAGCTTCAAAACAGAAATTCGCAGCTTGTCAGCTTAAACAATGACCTTAACAATCTTCTAGGCAGTATTAATATACCAGTCGTTATGCTGGATATGAATTTACGGATAAGAAGATATACAAATGTTTCGGAGCGTGCTCTGAAATTAATATCAAGTGATATTGGAAGAAAATTTACCGATATAAATTTTGGACTTAATATCCCTGATTTCGAAAAGATGCTTTTACATGTGATGGATACTTTAAGTGAACAGGAAATCGATGTTCAGGATAGCTATGATAACTGGTATTCGATAAGGATACGTCCGTATAAAACACTGGATAATAAAATTGATGGGGTAATAATTGCATTCATTGAGATAAACGACTTAAGAAGGAGCATAAACAAGCTTCTTGATTCAAAGAAAATGATGGAAGATATAAACAAGGAATTAAAGACACGCGATAAAGAAATGGCAAAGATGTATGAGAGAAGCAGCGAAACACTTGAAGCCCAAATCGAAGAAAGCAAAAATGCAGAAGAAACATTAAGAATACTTTCACGGCATCTTGTTGATGCACAGGAAAGTGAAAGGTTGAAAATTGCAAGAGACCTGCATGACAGTGTTAACCAGATGCTAACTGCTGTTAAGATGAAGATACATAGTGCAGAGACAGCAGTAAAAGAGAAAAGGTCAACTAAAACCACAACATTAAAAGATATTAATATAGCAAAAGACCTGCTTAATAAGACAATAAATGAAATAAGAAGAATATCTAAAAACTTACGTCCGGGTTTGCTTGATGACCTTGGAATTGATATTACTGTTAAGTCATTAATAGATGAATTTAAAGAAAGAAATGATGTCAAGGTTGAACTGAAATCAGATAAGCTTAACGATAAATTAAATTCTGATGCAAAGCTTGCAGTGTACAGAATTTTACAGGAAACACTTCAAAATATCGAAAAGCATGCACATGCAACCAGGGTTTTTATCAGCTTAAAATATATAACTCAATCAGTGAAGATGGTTGTGAAGGATAATGGAACAGGATTTAATTTCGAAAAATTAAGAACTCAGAAAACTTTTAAAAAGAAATTTGGATTAATAAGCATGAAGGAAAGAGCAGAAGCGGTTGGAGGAAAATTTGAAATTGCATCTGTTCCATCAGTAGGTACTAAGATTTCGGTTTTTATTCCGATATACAAGAAATCAAAAATTATTAAGAAATGAAAGAGAATGCCGCAAGCTCGAAAATAAGTGTTCTTCTTGCTGATGACCATCCAATAGTCCGTTCAGGATTAAAAAGTGAATTAAAGAAATTTCCCAACATAAATATCTGCGGAGAAGCCAGCAGCGGACGGGAAACTATAGATAAAGCATCCAAGCTGCATCCCGATGTAGTATTGCTGGATATTACCATGCCCGATATGAACGGTCTTGAAGCGACCAAAATTTTAAGAGAACACCAACCCTCATCTAAAATTATTGCTTTGACAATGCATGAAAATAAAAATTACATACTTGAAATGATTCGGCTTGGCGCATCCGGCTATGTACTGAAGGATTCGGAACCGGGTGAACTGGTCAAGGCTATTGAAGCAGTTAACAGCGGCAAATCTTATTTCAGCAGCAACATATCAGATAAAGTGATGGATATTTATTCCAGTGAAATCCGCAAAAATAAAAAACCCTTTGTTAAAGGGCAATTAACTCCGCGTGAAAATGAAGTACTGTTATATATAGTCAAAGGCTGCAGCAACAAAGAAATCGCATCTCTTTTAAATGTCAGTGTCAGGACAGTCGAAACCCACAGGGATAGAATTATGAGCAAACTTAATATACACAGCGTTGCAGGGCTTACACGGTATGCAATATCGGAAGGTTTAATAGAGCTGTAAAACAGCCAATTTCATTCTTATGTAAAAAATCGGATTTATTCCTCTAACAAATACCTGTTATCTCTAAATAATACGGATATATTAACGATAGGTATAAATACTGTTTGCTTTCCATCGAAAACGGTGTATATTAATTCGGTTATATTATTTAATTGATATAAAAATATACTGAAAATGGAAGCGGCAAACAGGGATTTATCTGAAGATATCCCGATAAGGTTTGTTTTAGATGAATTCAATAACTGGCATTGGTACGATTTCTGTCCTAAGTATCCGGTTTCATTTTTCAAAGTTTCTTATGAGAAGGAAGGCCTGGTACCTGAAGGAGAACTGTGCAGATACTGTTTATTGATAGAACTAAAAAAAAACTTAAAGAATTTATTAAAGCGACCGTAAGTATGAATATGTTTGTCACGCTGTTTTAGGAACCGGAATATTTTATTAGGTAAGTATGATATTGTATCTTTTGATATAAGTAGAAGTACGGTTTGTTTTTATAAAATAATTTTATATTTTTGCTACATAATTTTTCAAAATAAAGTGAGGTGAGTTATGATTCCTAATCCAACATCTCAGTTTGAAGAAGAACCTATCAAGTATATTAAGGGTGATGATAATTTATGGCACTGGTTTGAATTATGTCCTGAATATCCGGCAGGTGAAAACAGGGAAGAATATGAGTCACATGCTTTGATACCCTCAGGTGAGTTGTGCAGGCACTGCCTGCTTATAGAACTAAAAGCAAGTTTGCAAAGCCTGACGATGGAAGCAATATAAGAACCGGGTACAGGCGTCAGAAAAATGAAGTGAATAATAGCAATTAAAAAATTGCATTTCTAAAATAAAAATAATATATTTGGTTTTATTTTATTCGGGTAGAGAATTTTAGTCAAAATCAAAATGTTCTTTAACATTAGACAAATTCTCTGTAATTAAATTTGGACTTAAAAAAAGAACGATAACTAATCAATGTTTATGCTCAAAAAAAACGTAAAAGCCACCCAAGCAGATGTATTTGGACCTTTTATCAGAGCGGGAAAAGATGATAAATGGCATTGGGAGAAAAGATGCAGCCACTATCCGCAAATTGATAATCCTGAAGTTAGGTTTTGCAGTTATTCTCCCGATATGGAAGAATTATGCGAAGAATGTATGAATTTACAGGAGAAAGAATAAGTTTTTACAAGTACTTTACGTTCTGAAAAGTCAAAGGAATTTCTGCTTTAATAATAAATATTTGCATATTAAAGCAGAAATTTTTTATTTATACGCAAGCCTGTCAAAATATATAATCTATATCCAAGATGCACAAGATTAATCAGATTAATTTGAATATTGCTTAAAAATACATGTAAAATTATCCAGCAAAGTTTAGAGTATCTGAGATTATCCCTTTGTAAATTACATGAACACAATTATTTAAAGCATTTGCCGATACAAATTATAAAATATAAATGATTTATTTTTATTGAATAAATACTTATATTTGTATTAATTCAATAATAAATAAACATTCCAAAATCGCCTATAGAAATTTTATACATTTCTTTATTACAATTCAATTTCGAACAAGCATAAATATATGAACATAGGTATTATCGGCACCGGTAATATGGGAGGCAACCTTGCAAAGCTATGGGCAAGGAAAAACCATAAAATTATGGTTACATCAAAGGATTTGAAACAATCCGGTGAAATAGCAGTTCAAGCAGGTGAAAATGTTTCAGTTGGTTCTTTGAAAGATGTTGCAGACTTTGGGGAAGTTATTGTTTTTGCATTTCCTTATGAAGCAATAGATGAAGTGATAAGTAAGACAGGTTCTTTTTCAGGTAAAATTATAATAGATATAATTAATCCGCTTACTGAAGATATATTAGGTTTAAAAATCGGATTTAATACATCAGCCGCAGAAGAGATAGCGAAGAAAATCCCGGGTGCACATGTAGTAAAAGCAATAAATACAATTGCTTCACCTGTGCTTGAAAGGGGTAATATTGAAATTGACGCTAATACACCGACAGTTTTCTATTGCGGCGATAATGAAGATGCAAAGTCAAAAGTAAGTAAACTAATATCTGATATAGGGTTTGAGCCAATGGAATCAGGCCCTTTAACCAATGCAAGATATCTTGAGCCGATGGCTGAGTTTATCGTACAGCTTGCAGTTACCGGACTTGGGGCAAATATTGCTTATAAGATATTGAAGTGACATGCTTTATATAAGAGGTATTTATTTATTGCATTTTTAGGATATTAGAACTAATTTTAATTTTTACTTATAAACATTCTATAAAAGATTAATAAATTAAGGATTTGAAAGTATTTTGAAAGAACCTTCCCCCCAGGATAGAAAAATTCAGGAACAACTAAAGAGCACCGGTGAGATTCCCGGGCATGTTGCTATAATAATGGATGGTAATGGAAGATGGGCTCAGGAGAAGAACAGGCATAGAACTTTTGGACATAGAGAAGGTGTTAATTCAGTAAGAGATATTGTTGAAGCTTCAGGTCAATTAGGGATTAAATATCTTACATTATACACTTTTTCTACAGAAAATTGGCGGAGACCCAAATCGGAAGTTACAGTTCTTATGCGCCTTTTAATTAAAGCATTAAGAGACGAAACTGATAAGCTTCATCAGAATAACGTAAAGCTTACCGCTGTTGGAGATATGAGCTTTTTGCCCGACAGAGTTTTACACGAGCTTAATGAAGCTATTGAAAAGACAAAAGATAATAAACTGATGACACTTGTGCTTGCTTTAAGCTACAGCGGCAGATGGGATATACTGAATGCTGTAAGAAGCATCGCACATGAAGTGAAAAGTTCAACGCTTAAAAGTGATGAAATTGATGAAAAAATATTCGGCAGGCATCTTGTGACAAAAGGAATCCCGGACCCGGACTTATTGATAAGAACCGGCGGAGATTACAGGATAAGCAATTTTTTGTTATGGGAAATGGCATACACAGAATTATATTTCGACAAGCACTATTGGCCTGCATTTAGGAGAGAGCATTTGTATGATGCTGTCAGGGAATACCAGGGAAGAGAAAGAAGATTTGGAATGACAACTACTCAAATTAAACATAAAAAAAGAGTTAAATGAAATTTGCAGATATCATAAAAAGATTTTTTTTAATTACTGTCATTTTCGCAGTATGCAGCACATTATATTCACAGGACGGACCTTCCACTTACCGGATTGCTGCACTAACAACTGAAGGCAATAAGAATTACGATGCAAAGATAATAATTGCCAACAGCGGTTTGAAAATAGGTCAGGAAATAGGTATTCCTTCCGATGATACACGTGATGCAATAATGAGATTATGGAACCTCAACTTATTTTCTGATATACAAATTGTTGTTGAAAAGAAGGTTGGCACTGATGCTTATCTTATAATTAAGGTTAAAGAGCTTCCGAAGCTTGATAATATTAAGTATAGCGGTAATGACGAATTCAGCGATAATGACCTTGAAGGCAAGATAAACCTGTCACAGGGACAGGTTATTACTCCACAAACCATAAAAGATATTGAATATAATGTTACGAAAGCATATGTGGAAGAAGGTTACCCGCTGGCAGAAGTAAAAGTTGACCAGTTTATTAACAGTTACAACGATGCACAGTTAAGGGTTAAAATAAAAGAAGGCAATAAAATCAGTGTTAGAAGTATTACCTTCGATGGCAACAAGCAGGTTTCTTCAAGTGACCTGAGAGGAGCTATGGAAGAAACATCAGTCAGCCAGTGGTGGAAGTTCTGGGATAAAGCAAGATTCAACCGTGAAAACTATGAGAAGGATAAAAAGCTTATAGTAGATTATTACCGTTCAAAAGGCTATAAAGATGCAACGATTGTAAGTGATGATTTTAAATACAATTCCACCAAAGAAGATATGGATATCAAGATAAAAGTGAATGAAGGTATAAAGTACAAGGTGAGAAATATTACATTCTCAGGCAATAAAATATATAAGGATACAACGCTTATTGAAAGACTTGATTTTAAACGCGGCGATATTTACGATGCTACCAAGTTTAACCAGAATTTAAGGGGAAACGAGAACCAGACAGATGTAGCTGCTTTGTATCTTGATAACGGATATCTTGGTTTTAATGCCGATGTAGAAGAAGTAGTTGTTAATGAAAATCAGCTTGACCTGAAAGTACATATAACAGAGAACAGGCAATATAGAATAGGTCTGGTCAACATAACAGGAAATATAAAAACACAGGATAAGATAATCAGGCGTGAGCTTTATACACTTCCCGGACAGTACTTCAACAGAACTGAAATGATAAGAAGCCTTAGGGAAATTTCTACTCTTAACTATTTCAATCCCGAGCGTCTAAATTATGATTTCCAGCAAAGAAATGACAGTACGGTTGACCTGGTTTATATTCTTGAAGAGAAATCCTCAGACCAGCTGAATGCTTCGGTTGGATGGAGCCAAAGCTTTGGCTTATCAGGAAGTATTGGGTTAGTATTTAATAATTTTGATATTGCGGACCCGCTCAATGGCGGTGCAGGGCAAATATTAAGCTTACAGTGGGATTTCGGTTCAAGCGGTACTTACAGAACATTCAGCCTTGGATTTACAGAGCCATGGTTGTTTGATTCCCCGACCTCTGTTGGAGTGAATGTATTTGATACAAAACAGAACTATACTTATTCAATAAGAGAAACAGGCGGAACAGTCAGTTTAGGAAGACGTTTCAGATTCCCCGATGATTATTTCAGGGGAGATTGGTTTGTGAAATTCCAGAGAACACAGGTAATAAACGGTGCCGATTTATATGACGAGGGAACAAGAAGCCAGTTAAGCATAGGGCAAACAATTTCAAGGAACTCAACTGATAACCCGATATTTCCAACGTACGGTACAAGGGTGTCATTATATTCAGAGCTGGCAGGTGCAAATTTACTTGGAAGCATTAGCTTCCACAAACATTCATTTAATGCAGAGGCATTTAACCGGCTTGAAAACTCCGGCAAGTTTGTTCTTTATTCAAACTTCTTGCTGGAAAGTGTAAGCAGTCTTGCATCAGATGGATATATCCCGCCAAATGAATTTTTCTTTATGGGCGGCAGCGGATTGGCTTATAACACAATTGCTTTAAGAGGATATGATGACAGAACAGTAGGGCCTTTAAATACATCAGGCAATCCTGTAGGCGGAAGAGTTTTAATGAAATACGGTGTAGAGTTAAGATACGCATTGTCACTGGATCCTATTCCGATATTCCTGCTTGCATTTGGAGAAGCAGGAAATGTTTGGCCAACATTTAAGCAATCAGATTTATTTGACCTGAGAAGGTCTGTTGGTTTTGGAGCACGGCTCCAGCTTCCTGCAGTTGGAATAATCGGTTTTGACCTGGGATACGGATTTGACAGAAAAGTTGTTGACGGACAAGACCCGTCATGGATTTTCCACTTCCAGTTCGGTAAAGGATTTTAATATATATTTGAAACAGAAACAAAACAAAAGAACTATAAATTTAAGGAGAATTAATTGAATAAAATATTTGTAATAGCAATTATTGCTTTACTCTCATGTATAAGTTTTTCATATTCGCAGGTTAAAATTGCTTATGTTGACAGCGAAATTATCTTAAAACAGCTTCCCGAAGCACAGGAAATTCAAAAAAAGCTGGAAGACCTTCAGAAAAATTATCTTGATACAATAGCTACAAAGGAAAACGAAATAAAGACAAAAGCTGAAGTATTCAGAACAAAATATGAAGATGCACAGAAACAGGTTGAAGCGGGTTCTTTAAAGCCCGAGCAAATTAAGCTTCTGGAAACCGAAATCGGCGGATTACAGACCGAACTGCAGCAGCTTGAACAGGAGCTTTATGATTACAGGCAAAGTATCCAGCAGAGTTTATTGAAAGTACAAAACGAGCTTTTCAAACCTGTAAAGGATAGGATTGATAAGGTAATTGAAACTGTTGCTAAAGAACTTAAATACAATTTCGTGTTTGATAAAACATCCGATGCAGTGTTGTATGGTGATAAAACATTTGATATAACCTACAGGGTTATGGAAAAATTAACTCAATAAGTTTCCAAAATAATAATTAATTAAAATGAAGGTAAAAGTTTTTTTCCTGTTCATTCTGATGTTTGTATCTTCAAATGCTTTTTCACAGGCAAAAATCGGATATGTGGATTCAAAAGTAATTTTGGAAAAGCTGCAGGATGCCGCAGATGCTCAGAAGAATCTTGATAATCTTGTTCAGCTTTGGAAAACTGAAGTCCAGCATTTGACTGACAGTCTTGCTGCTATAAAAGATGATTACGAGAAGAAAAAGCTTATATTAACCGATAATGTTAAGAAACAACGTGAAGAAGGTATTGAAACGCTTGAAAGAAAAATAAGTGATTACAAGCTTTCAAAGTTTGGGGAGAATGGTGAATATTTCGTGAAACAAACTGAGCTCATGAAACCGGTTCAGGATAAAGTTTTTAAAGCAATTCAGGATGTTGCCAAAGAAGGCGGTTATGACTTTGTCTTCGACAGGAGCAGTGAAATTATACTTCTTTATATGAATGATAAATATGATCTGACTTCGAAGGTTATCAAAAGGCTTGAAACCATGTAGTTTACGGTTAATATGAAGAGCAAATGAAATTATCGGAAATAGCAAATTTAGTAAAGGGCAAACTAACCGGAGACGGAAACAGTGAAATTGTAAACGTTGGAAAGATTGAATATGCCCGCAAAGATGAAATAACTTTTATTGCAAACCCGGTTTATGAAAAGTATTTTAATAGCACCAATGCAGGTGCTATTATTGTTTCCAAAAGCTTTGTTCCGCCAAAAGATGCAAAGAGCATTCCTTTAATTTATGTTGAAGATCCATATCTTGCTTTCCTGAACTTACTTGAAGTACTTAACCCTGAAGCAAATAATAAGGAGACCGGCATTCACAGTACTGCAGTGATTTCCGGTTCAGCAATTATCTCTGATATTGAAGTAAACATTGGAGCTAATTGTTTTATAGGAAACAAATGTGTGATAGGGAAACGCGTGACAATTCTGCCAAACACAGTATTATTATCCGGTGTAATAATAGGTGATGACGTCTTAATATATCCTAATGTTACGATATATAATAGCTGCAAAATAGGCAGCCGTGTAATAATTCATTCCGGAACAGCTATAGGGAGTGATGGATTCGGTCATGCAAAAACCGCTGACGGTACATATCAGAAGATACCGCAGAAGGGTATTGTTGTAATTGAAGATGATGTTGAGATAGGCAGTAACTGCTCAATTGACAGGGCAACTATTGGTGAAACAAAGATTGGCAAAGGCGTAAAGCTTGATAACCAGATACAAATTGCACACAATGTAGAAATAGGAGAGAACACGGTAATTGCAGCTCATACGGGTATTGCCGGCAGTACTAAGATAGGGAAGAATTGCATGATAGGCGGAAAAGCAGGATTTGTAGGTCATATAAATATATGCGATAATGTAATTGTCACTGCTGCATGTAATGTATCGAAATCGATTACTGAACCCGGAGTTTATTCCGGTTACAGGGCTAGGCCGCAAAGACAAGACCTGAAGCAGGAAGCATTACTGCGGAAGATTGAAGAAATGCAAAACAGAATAAATAAATTAGAAAATTCATCAAATAAAAATTCTTAACATATGCTCACAAAACAACGTACTATTTGTAAAGAAGTTTCTATAAAAGGCATCGGTCTTCACACCGGTAATGATTCCACATTGACCTTTAAACCGGCACCTGAAAATTACGGTATAAGATTTAAAAGGATTGACCTTGAAAATTCACCTGAAATACTTGCCGATATCGACCATGTTATTGATATCTCTCGCGGTACTACAATAGCCGTTGGTGATGCACAAGTAAAAACTGTTGAGCATGTTCTTGCTGCTATAATGGGATGTGAGATAGATAATATTATTGTTGAGCTTACAACAAATGAACCCCCGGTAACCGATGGAAGTGCTAAGCCCTTTGTTGATATCCTGCTAGAGGCAGGTTTTTTGGAGCAAAATGCAATGAAAGATTACCTGGTTATAGAACAGACAGTACATTACAGGGATGATAAGAATGAAGTTGATATTGTTGCTCTGCCGCTTGACGATTTTAAAGTAACTGTAATGATAGATTACCGTAACCCTGCACTTGGGTCGCAGTATACAGGATTGTTCAGCCTTGAAAATGAATTTGCTACGGAATTTGCTCCATCAAGGACCTTTTGCTTTTTACATGAAGTGGAAGAGCTCCATGAGCTGGGATTGATAAAGGGAGGGAAGTTTGATAATGCAGTTGTTATTGTAGATAGAGACCTGACACAAAATGATCTTGAGTGCCTGATGGAAAAACTTGGCATTAGCGGCAGTGTTGTGCTTGGTGAAAACGGTATATTGAACAATAACCAGTTAAGATTTAAAAATGAACCTGCACGCCATAAGTTAATGGACTTAATAGGAGATATGGCATTGATAGGTGCACCTATTAAAGGACATATTCTTGCAGCACGCCCCGGACATAAAGCTAATATTGAGTTTGTTAAGCTTCTCAGAAAGCTATATCAGCAGAATAAGCTAAAAATGAAATATCATGTTGATCCTGCAAAAGCCGGCAATGTAATATTTGATATTGATGCTATTAAAAAAATGCTGCCTCACAGATACCCGTTTTTATTAGTTGATAAAGTTGTGGATATGGAACTTGGAAAGAGAATAGTTGGTGTAAAAAATGTAACGGTAAATGAACCATTTTTCCAGGGGCATTTCCCGCAAAAACCAATAATGCCGGGTGTTCTTATTGTAGAAGCTATGGCACAGACAGGCGGCTTGCTGATATTCAGTTCAACAGACAGCAGCGGGAACGGCAATAAAAACGGTGAACCCAAGCTGGCATATTTTACTTCAATAGATGGGGCAAGATTCAGAAAACCTGTTATTCCTGGTGACCAATTGTTTTTAGAGGTAGAAATCCTTGCTAAAAAAAGGAATATATACAAAATGAAATGCAAGGCATACAAAAACAGATTAAACGGCGAACTTGCATGTGAAGCTGAAATTATGATAGCTATAGGGGTATAACTATTTGCTTTTCACTTTCTTTTCGGCTTTATAAATATCTTTAATAATATCCTGAGCTATAGGCTCACCATCTTCAATTTTATAGTATGCAATGTGCAGGTGTGTTCTGCCGTGTACAGCTTTTCGTCCTGTTCTTCCGACTATCCCCACTGTTTCACCGGCCCTTACAATTTGCCCGACCTGAACCAGCACAGAATCAAGATGAGAATAATAAAAAATAGCTTTGCTGACAGGGTCAAACAACTTAACGAAATTTCCGCCGCGTCCTAAATCACCGGGAACCCAGGTATTTTTTATATTAATTATTACACCGCTTACTATGGCAACAGCTTCAATTTTTTTACCTGTTGCATCTTCAATAACGTTACTGTCCGCATCCAGAATGAAAATATCGTGAGCAGGGTGGCCTTTTGAATCTCCTCCCTGGAAATACTCAAATTTTTCATCTTTATAATCTTTGCCGTTATTTCTATAAGATATTGCTGTATATCCCGTCATCGGGAATACCCAATCGCTTCTTTTAGTAAAAGAAATATCAAGTGTTTTACAGTATTGAACTGCAAGAGGGACATATAGCTCAATAGAATCTATTGCAGCATCCTTATCAATTGTGTGGTTCCATATCATTTTATCTGTCAAATCCCATCTTTCTATAATATCAACAGAGTTTTGAGAATTTGAATACTGTAAAAATGACATTAAGAACAATAAAGCTAAATATTTTGTTTTCATATTGTTAAATTCCAAATTTTTTCTGAAAAATGAAATGAAATTAATTAGCTTTATTATTTAAAACCGGTGCTATTTTTGATAAACTTTAGCTTGACAATTATATAAATATTGGTGATATTTACTTGTAATTAGAGTTTAAAATGTTTTTTTACATAGTCTAGCCCCTTAGTCTCGATATTTATGGTAGGGATGTAAATTTTATAAGCGGCAATGAAGCTTAAAAATAAAATTCCTGAAGATAAAAAGAGAGCAGCTAAGAAATCAAGCAGCGAGATAAATCTTCTATATAAGACAGGTCAAAAACTTTCTGCTACTCTTAATGTTCATGCATTGTTTAATACAATGTTTGAATCGCTAAGCAAAATAATGGATTG
This sequence comes from Ignavibacteriota bacterium, assembly GCA_003820375.1. GTDB lineage: Bacteria > Bacteroidota > Ignavibacteria > Tepidaquicellales > OLB5 > RPQH01. The sequence goes on along the minus strand of RPQH01000021.1, from coordinate 13,558 downwards.
TGATGAACTGTTTATATCAACATTCAACCCCCGTACAAATTTAATAAAATGTGAATACATCAGGTCTAAAGATGAAAAGAATATAAATGTCAGTTCTATTCCATTAATTCCATTAGCACCCAAAGGTTACGGTATTCAGAGCAGGGCAATCCGTTCAAAAAAAGCCATCATAATAAATGATTACGAACGTGATTTCAAAAAAGTTATAACAAGCCATAATATAATAATAAGAACGGGAAGGAAACCGGATAATCAGGATATACAGTATGATAACCCGAGGTCAGTATTAGTTATACCGATGAAATTAAAGAACATAGTAACAGGTGTAGTTCAAATTTTCAGCAGAAGAGAAAATGCTTATGAAAAGGGACACCTGAAATTTGCCGAATCCATGGTTCATCTTTTAGTACTCGCTTATAATAATGTCCTTCTTATTAAAAATGCAAGAAAAGAAATAAATGAAAGAATATCCACCGAAAATAAACTCAGGCAGCTTCTTAAAGAAAAAGAAATACTTGTCCGAGAAGTACATCACAGGGTGAAAAATAATTTACAGGCAATATCAACGTTGTTAAAACTACAAACAGGAAATGTACATGATCCCGAAGCAATTCAGTTTTTAGACCAAAGCAGAGACCAGGTAAAAGCAATCTCGATTATTCATGATAAGCTTTACCGGGATACAGATATAAATTCAATTAATTTCGAGCAATATACTTCATCACTTATTGAGCAGCTTTATTTTGTTTACGGAATATCGCGTGAAAGGATTGAAACAGATTTGCAAATCTATATTACAATACTTAATGTCGATACAGCAATTCCATGCGGATTGATAATAAATGAACTAGTATCAAATTCATTTAAACATGCTTTCCCTGATGACATGTGTGGTAAAATCACAGTAAAATTAAATACAGATAAAAAAAGGAAATATATATTAAAATATTACGATAATGGTATTGGCCTGGCAAATGAAATAAACTCTTTATCAATGCAATCTTTGGGAATGCAGCTAATCAATATGCTTACAGAACAATTGCATGGTGAAATGAAAATAGAAAATAAGGAGGGATTCAAATTTCAGTTAAAATTCACCTCCATGTAAAGAAATTTATTGAACAATTCCGCAAATTAATTCCGAAAACGAGGTAAGTTCAGATATTTCAATAATTATAAAAACCCGTGAAATTGATAATATCTCTATATTCTTTCATTGATTAAACTTAAAAAAAGGGACATATTTGAATACTTCAGGAACTATTGTTGAAAATAATATTGTAAATAAACTGTAAAAAGGCTAGATTTCTATGTCTGATAAAACAAAAAAAGAACTTCTTATCGAAGTCAGAAATCTGAATAAGAAAGTAAAGAAGCTCGAATCCGAGTCAAATAAAAGTATAAGCCGGGAGTTTAACCTTTTATTTGAAACGGGAAAGCTGCTTTCAAGTACACTTGATATCCGTACAATTTATCAAATGATGTATCAGACTTTATCAAAGATAATGGATTGCGATGAGCTTTTTATATCTTCATTTGACCCGAAAGATAACCTGATAAAATACGAATTCCTGATGGATAAAAGAGGAAAAGAAAATATTGATGTCAGTTCAATTCCTCCAATCCCGTTAGCACCGGAAGGTTACGGAATACAAAGCCAGGCAATCCGTTCAAGGCAATCAATTATAATGAATGATTACCAGCAGCATTTTAAAAAAGTAATAACAAGCTATAGTATTAAAAATGACGGCCAGTTATATTCCAGCACAGGAACAGAGGATTTTTTTAAGCCAAATTCTGCAATGATAATACCCATGAAGCTTGAAAACAGGGTACTTGGTGTTATCCAGATTTTCAGCGGAAGGAAAAAAGCATACACACAGAAGCACATGAAATTTGCAGAATCCCTGATTCACCTGGTAGCTCTTGCTTATAATAATGCTCTTTTGTATAGAGATGCTAAAAAAGAAATAAGGGTCCGCCAGGCTGCCGAGGAAAAACTTAAGCAGACTGTTAAAGAAAAAGAAATGCTGGTTAAAGAAGTACACCACAGGGTGAAAAACAATTTACAGGTTATATCCAGCTTGTTGAAATTACAATCAAGCTATTTACATGATCCGGAAGCGGCGGAATATTTAACTGTGAGCAGGAACAGGGTGAAAGCTATGTCGTTGATACATGAAAAATTATATAAGACAACCGATTCAGGTAAAATAAATTTTGAACAATACGTAACACAGCTTGCAGACCACCTGTATAATGTGTATGGGGTTTCAAAAGACAGGATAAAAATAAACCTGAGCATAAATGATATTTATCTTGATATCGATACTGCAATTCCATGCGGTTTATTGATAAATGAATTGGTTTCCAATGCTTTTAAACATGCATTTCCTGATGGCAGGGATGGAAAAATTAATATTGAGCTCTGCAATATTAATGGTGACTACTTTTTAAGCGTGGAAGATGACGGAATTGGTATTCCTGATGGTTTGGATGTTTATAATACGCCTTCACTAGGTATGCAGCTTATCATAATGCTGTCGGAGCAATTAGAAGGGGAGTTTACTGCAGGAAATGAAACCGGTTTTAAATTCACAATTAAGTTCTCTCCTTTTTAATACTTATCAACCAGCCGGATGAACTAATATAAAATCCCGCCCGGTTTTCTTATCCATTTACATATAAACTATACATAGAAAAAGCTCATCAAAGCGGATCAATCGTAATAACCTTTTTTTCCTGTTCCGGATAGGGAAGCTCAATTGGCCGCTCTTCATGCTTTATTATGCGTCTATCCTTCAAGTTTTTATATGCTACATACGCACCGAGAGCAAGAATTATCCCGCTTAATATAAATATGAAGTCTATACTTGTATAAGATGATATATAACCGCTGGATATGGGTCCCAGCAGGTTTCCGAAAAGAGTAAAGCTTGATGCAATACCCATAACTCCGCCTTTTCGCTCAGATGGTGTATTGGTACTGATAAAAGAATATAGTGAAGGCAGGACACCGCCTATACAAAACCCGAGGAATGCACGTATCGGTATAAGCTGCCAGGCAGAAAATGTCGCAACGTGAAGTGCATATCCGATGCCTGCACCCAATAATGCAAAGGTTATATTCTTTCTGTATCCCTTTTTATCATTTCTTTTTCCCCACATGGGAGATGATATAACCTGGAAGACTCCGATTATGCCAAATATTGCACCGGTAATAGTTGCAATATAAGGAACCAGTCCTATTTTTTGCTCAATAAAAAGTGCGAACATCGGCTGTATCATAGAAATAGCTGCAGCAGAAATTATCAGTGTTAACATTGCATATTTCAGGTTATGATTCTGAAATACGAACAGGTAATTATCAAGAATATTATTTTTCCTGTTGGTTTCTTTATTTACTTCATGAACGAAGAAAAGAACAAGAATACCGCTGATGAAACATAACACAGCGGTAATAAAAAAAACATTTCTGTAACCAAACGAATCGGCAAGCAAGCCGCCTACAAACGGACCCAATACATTTCCTGCCGCAGTTGATGAAGCGAGGAATCCTATTGCATAACCGGAATTTTCTTTCGGTGTGTTTGAAGATACTAATGCAAGTGATGCAGCAATAAACCCGCTCAGTGCACCCTGAACCATTCTAAAAACGAAAAGCTGGTAAACATTAGCTGAGAGCCCAATCAAAAGCTGTGAGACTGCAAGCCCGAATATAGCCCTGATAACCATGCTCTTTTTTCCAACTCTATCGCCCAGCCAGCCCCACAAAGGAGTAGCAATAAATGCAGTAATAAACACACCGGATACGGCAAGCCCGCTCCACCTTTTCAGCTCGGAAATATCAGTTACACCAAGCTCTTTAATGAACAAAGGCAGAAAAGGCACAACCATACTCATTCCAATCATGGCAATAAGCTGCGCCAGCCATATTATATATAAATTTTTTCTCCAGCTTATCAAATCGTATCCCAATAAATGAATAATTTACAAGAATAGTAAATATTAAAATTTGAATAAATGCAGAAAGGGGCAGATTACAGTTTACAAATTATGGATACTATGAATAAATAGCCACGGGTTAAAACCCGTGGAATATATTGTAAAGCACGCACCAAAAGTATATAATATGAATAACCAATCTGTTAACGTTTATTTGCATTCTTTTTTAAATTATTGAATTATAAATTTACTTTTTATTATCTGAATATTTTAATGCCATCAGTACTTACAAAGATTAAAGATTTCCTGGGTTTAAAGCGGAATGTAGTATTGCTTCTCGTGCTGATAATTTTCATGCTGACGGGTGAGAAGACCTGGGAAAGATTTGTACCGAAATATCTGGAAGGTATCGGAAGCTCATTAATCATAATAGGCGGTTTTGGCTTTCTGTTGAATTTCCTTGGAGCATTCTGGTCATTACCCGGAGGTTATATTGCAGACAGGTTCGGGAATAAGCGTGCATTTCTTATCTTTAACTTAATGGCAATCGGCGGTTATGTAATAGCAATAGTATTTACAAGCTGGATTGCAGTATTTGTCGGGCTGCTGTTTTTTTCCGCGTGGAATGCAATCTCGCTTCCCGCAAGCATGTCGCTGATAGGAAAATCACTTGGTACGCATAAAACCGCTATGGGGATTTCAATGCATTCCATTATCAGAAGATTCCCGATGATGATAGGACCTATTATTGGCGGTGTTTTAATAACTTCTTACGGGTTAGTTACGGGAATAAAGCTAAGCTTTGGAATTTCAATTCTATTATGTTTGGCTGGAATATTTTTTCAGCAAAAAATGACTGTCGAAAAAGAGGGTGTAGTTGAAAAAATACAGCCTGTCCAGTTATGGAAAAGATTTGACCCAAAGTTAAAGAATCTATTGGTTTCCGATATATTAATCAGATTCTGTGAGCAAATTCCATATGTTTTTGTAGTAATTTGGTGCCTTAATAACATAGGAATTTCACCGGAGCAATTCGGCATTTTAACAGCTATAGAAATGATAACTGCCGCAGTGATTTATATACCTGTCGCAAGTTTTTCAGATAAGCTTGAAAGAAAGCCGTTTATTGTAATAACTTTTATTTTCTTTTCAATTTTCCCTATTTTTTTATATTTTAGTACAAGCTATTTAATGCTTATCTTTGCATTTATAATCCGTGGCTTAAAAGAGTTTGGCGAACCAACAAGAAAAGCATTAATACTGGATCTTTCTGTTAAAAATGCTGAAGCACGCTCTTTTGGGCTGTATTATTTTATCAGGGATATGATTGTTTCCTTTGCTGCTTTTGCAGGCGGTTTCTTATGGAAATTAGGACCTTCTGTTAATTTTTTTACAGCTTTTGCAGCAGGTATTGCCGGAACATTATTTTTCCTCTTTTGGGGAAAAGGAACTCAAAGAACTCCAATTTCAAATTAATATATTAGTAATTGAATTTAATATCATCAACTGACCGGCTTCCAAAGGTCTATAAAAAATATTTTCTTGCGCTTGTTTTATTTTTTATATTTTACTGCATTTTCTTAAGCTGGAGCTTCCTGTTTCAAAATGTGGATGATGCTTATATTTCCTTCAGGTATGGTAAAAACCTGATGGAAGGAAACGGGCTTGTTTACAATGCAGGTGAATATGTGGAAGGGTATACTAATTTTTTATGGACTGTAATAACTTCTCCATTCACCGTTGTTAAAGGAATTGATATTTCTATTTTTTCATTAATACTCGGATTAATAATATCCATTTTTAATATTTACCTGATATCACAAATCAGCAAAACATTTTTCGACCTGTTTAAGAATCTTCCCATCTATTTCCTTTTTTTGCCGTCAATTTTCTTCGTGCTGGATGATTCGATTGCTTTCTGGGCAATTGGAGGGATGGAATTCCCTATTTACACAATGTTCATTCTGGGAATAGTGTATTATTATTTCCGTATAAATGAGAGAAGCCATAATTACATTTATATGGCATTTATGATGGTTCTTTGCACATTAACCCGCCCTGAAGGGAATATGATATTTGTTCTGACTATGCTGCATTTTCTTCTGAACATGAAAAAAATTGATAAATTCGGGAATAAGTTTTTTGCCATAATTGCAATATATGCTTTATTTGTTGCTATTTATTATGGATTTAAATACCTTTACTACGGACAGGTCATACCAAATACTTTTTATGCAAAAGGTGTAACCGATATCAGAATGAACATGCTGCTTGGCTTTAAATACCTGGCTCTTTGTATCGGGGCTAGAATGTTTATATTTATTTTTATATTGTTCATTCCTTTTAAAAAAGCAATTAAAGATTTCAAGCAATCATATCTTATCTTATTTGCATCCTTATATATAATGTACATATTTGTCGTTGGCGGTGACTGGATGATAGCTAACAGGTTCTTTGTCCCAATCATTCCGATGATGTACATATTAAGTGCAATAGGACTTGTTACTGCAATTAAAAAGCTTTCAAATTTAAACCCGGATTATATCAGGTCTACTGTAAAGATATCCAAAGTGACTGCTATAGTTTTATCAATTCTTCTTTTTGTTATTACATTAACCTTTCTTGAATACAGGCAATTAATAATTAAAGATGAAAATTATAATTACGAGCTGCAATGGTCAATGTTCGGCAAATGGCTGAAGGAAAATACTTCTCCCAATACTGTAATTGCAGTGGGTCCTGCCGGCAAGATACCGTATTATTCTGAGCTTTATACAATTGATATGTGGGGCTTAAATAATTCTTACATCGCTAAAACTCCTTCCAAAAGACTTCAGGCAGGCCATAAGAAATTTGATATTGAGTATGTTCTCTCTTTAAATCCGGAATTTATAATCGGCTATGCCGGCTTTGAGGAAGAGGATATTCCGCCCAAATACGAGAAGTTCAATGCACCGGAGGAAAAGTATAAATCGATTGATGTAGTCTTCCGGCTGAAGAAAGAGTACAGGACAGAGAACCGGTAATGGTTAAAACAGCAATGATATTGGCTGCGGGGTTTGGCACAAGATTAAAAGAACTTACAAAAGATACGCCCAAAGCATTGATAGAATACAGGGGTAAGCCGATGATAACGCATGTTATAGAACGCCTTATATCATTTGGGATAGAAGATTTTGTCGTTAACTGCCATCACTTTGCAGAACAATTAGTCAGCCATTTTAATGAGAATAAGTATAATGCTAAGATAAATTTAATAATCGAAGATAAGATACTTGGCACCGGCGGCGGAATAAAAAATGCCGAACGTTATTTAAAAGATACAGGTGATTTCATTGTTCATAATGCGGATGTTATATCGGATATTGATATTCAAAGTATGTATGAGTATCACAAAAACAATAATGCATATGCAACACTGGCACTTCAGGATAGAGATACAACCCGCCCGTTAATTATAGATGAAAAAATGAATATCATCGGGAGAAAATCTGCAAACGGTTTTCTACGTTATGCAAATCCTGTTGGTGAAGAAAGATTAATCGGATTCTGCGGCATTCATTTCATCTCTTCAAACATCTTCAACGACTTCAGAGAGACCGGCTTCTTTGATATTTTCACTGAATATTTCAGATTGATATCTGAAGGCAAAAAAATAATCGGCTATGATGTAACGGGCTCTGATTGGAAGGATTTAGGAACCATAGAGAGCTTGAATAGCTGAAAACAAGAATTTCTTACTTAGTGCATTTTTATGTGCATATTTTTTTCAATCATCCAAAATCTAACCAAATCCGTTATAACATTTTCACAACAATATTACGACATACTGTAATTCAATTCAATATTAACAAAGAACGGTGATGAGTGATATTCATCATCACTATATAAAATAATATAGTAATCGCTCATAGTCAAGTTTTAACTAAAAATATTTTAATCACTCCTTAAAAAACATATCAGAACCGTGATTTTGAGGATTGAGGGATTTAAGTAGATAGCAGTTCCCCCTTTCGAAGGTCGAAGATCCGGTTTACCGGAGGGCTAGGGGGATGATTGCTGTATTGACATGGATGAGCTTAAAGCATCCCCTCTACCCTCCAACAATAGCGACAAAATCTTTCTTATTATAATTTCATATAGCTATCTCAGTTAACGGAATACTGAAGATTTGTTTTTAAGAAAATATGGCGATTCCCGCTTGTAATCGCCATTTATTGAGGCAAATTTGGCACACTCTGACAGAGTTATCTGCTTATATTAAAGCATGTTATGAGGATTGCGATGGATTTTTAGCCGTGATTGACCTGAAAACAGCCCAACACCTGCAGGTTTTGTTAACAAAGTTATCCAATAAACAACCCATATCATGTCAAAAGTGGGGGATTGCCGTGTGAGGCAAAATTGAGCCGGTGACGGGATTGGTTACCCGCCAGATTTGCTGAACAGAAATGAGCAAAACAGCAAAATATGTCTTTAATTATTTAATATATAATTGAAAAACCATTGTTATATCATTATATTGTAGTAACTGCAATATATTGTTTTGAAACTCTTTTATCTGTAAAGAGATGAAGAAAAATAAATACAAACCTGTTTATCCTGTTCAAAAAATAAATATCACCGGACTATTTGTTATCTGTTATTTGCTATTTGTTATTTGCCCTGCACAAGCACAATGGCTTGGTGCTCTTATACCTGATTTTAGGGTGAATGATGACAACACAACATTAACACAGGGTTCTCCATCCATTGGTGTAGATGGTGAAGGTAATTTTGTAATTGTATGGAATGACCCAAGAATTTACCCCGGAAGAGTATATTGCCAGATATTTGATATAGACGGCAACAGAATAAGAAATAATTTTGGAATTGGACAAGATACGTGCGGATTAGGTGTAATAACTGTATTAAAAGATGGTAGATTTATTGTGAGTTATGCAAATAACAGGAATATTTACCAGCAAAGATATAATAAACTTGGCTATCCATTGGGACCATGGGGGATGGTCAATGATGTTCCATTACCGGATACAGTTGTTGTCCCTAATTATCCTGGCAGTATTGGTACAGATAGTTCAGGAAATTATGTTGTGGCTTGGACAGATAACAGATATGGTTCGCTTAATACAAATGTTTATGGACAAAGATATGATTCATCAGGTAATAAACTCGGCAATAATTTCAGAGTTAATGATATAATGAATCACGCAGGTTATCCGGGATTAGCAGTTAATAAAGACGGCAGCTTTATAGTTACTTGGCAGGAATATAGATCTACCGGCATCAAAATATATATGCAAAGATATAACAGATTTGGAAATGCAATAGGAATAAACCAAAGAGTTGATGATGATACTACCACTACAAATTCAAAAAGCGGTGCAGTGACTGCTTGTGATGGAAATGGAAATTTTGTTATTGCTTTTGCAGATTATAGATACTCAATAAATACAGCAGTAATATTTTACCAGCTTTATGATTTAGCTGGAAATAAAATTGGGGGCAACCAAAGAGCTGATGTAGGTATTGGACCTGATAAAGGAGCCACAAAAATATCTATGCAGACTGATGGAAAATTTGTAATTAATTGGATTGATGACAGAACAGGTAAAGATATTGGATACTGTCAAAGATTCAATAGTGATGGTACTAAAATAAATATTAACTTTCCTATCCCTCTAATCACCAGCTTTAATAACAGCACTTATGGAATATTTTTATATAACTTAAGAATATATTCAACTTGGCCTGACATCAGAAATAGTAATTGGGATATATATGCAAATATAAGAAGTTTTATCAATCCTGATAGTATTTTTGTTTCTATTTCTTCAAATCAACATTATTTAAAAGAATTCAAATTATATCCTTCATATCCAAATCCATTTAATCCGATTACAAACATAAAGTTTTTCATACCAAATTCCACCTTTGAGGAGGGCAAGGAGAGTGATTACGTGAAACTAATTGTCTATGATGTGCTGGGAAGAGAAGTTGCAATATTAATAAATGAAAAACTAACATCAGGAACATATTTAACAAAATGGGATGCAGGTAATAATTCAAGTGGTTTGTACTTTGTAAAGTTAACTGCTGGATCAAATTATTCAGCAATACAGAAATTAGTATTAATGAAGTAAAATAATAAATTCTGCCGTTGTTGGTATTGAACACCAACAACCCTTAATGACCATCTCTAATAATCTCCGCTAATCATCTTCTGCCGCAGAATAATGAGTTTAGAAATCCCACTTTTCACTTCCAGCCCAAAAACCAAACAAAACTTTATTTGTATTGAAACAAATCATATATTACGGTATATTTTCAAATCTTTTTTCAAAATTAATAACAAAGTATGAAACCCTGGGCACTTATACTGGGCGCTTCCAGCGGGTTTGGAGGTGCTACAGCATTAGAACTGGCAAAACATGGCTATAATATTTTTGGCGTACATCTTGACAGGCAAATAACCATGCCTAATGTTACAAGCTTAATAAAAAAAATAGAGCATCTTAAACAGCATGCTGTATTTTTTAATATTAACGCAGCGGATTCCATTAAAAGGAATGAAGTACTGGATGAAATGCAGGAACGGCTCAATACATATCACGATAAGGGTATGATAAAAGTGCTTATGCATTCACTTGCATTTGGTACGCTAAAACCGTTTATTGCTAAATCACAAAATAATTGCATATCTCAGGCACAAGTGGAAATGACTATGGATGTTATGGCTAATTCGCTTATTTACTGGACTCAAGGTCTTGTATTCAGAAATTTATTGGCAGATGGCGGAAGGATATTTGCATTAACAAGTGCAGGGTCGCATTCGGTAATCCCGTTTTATGGTGCAGTATCAGCAGCTAAGGCAGCACTGGAATCGCACATCAGGCAGCTTGCATTTGAATTAGCATCAATGAATGTTACGGCAAATGCAATAATGGCGGGTGTAACCGATACTCCTGCACTGGCAAAGATACCCGGGGCAAAGACTATGATAGACTCGACAAAGCTGAAAAATCCAAGAGGCAGACTAACTGAACCCGAAGATGTTGCTAAAGCTATTGCCATGTTGTGTTCAGATGGTGCAGGATGGATTTCAGGCAATGTGCTTGGAGTGGATGGAGCCGAAGATATTATTAATTTTACCGGGGAAAGAGCTACACATTCGATTAAATGACGAATGGGGTTGCAGGTTGAAGGTTGCAGGTTGCAGGTTGAATGTTGCAGGTTACAGGTTGCAGGCTGCAGGTTGTAAGGCTTGTGCTGAGCGGAGTCGAAGCATTGGAAGGTTGAAAAGTTTGGGGCAGTGTCAGGTCTTAGTTTGACGATATGGATTAGTTTAGATTAACTGATATGTATTATAAGGAAAGAAAGAATTCAGATTAACAAAGATTGACCTGACACAAGCGTTAGCTTAAGATGACCGGAAGATTACAATCAATACTGAAGGACATTAATTTAACTGCATACCCCTTGTCAATTAAGATTAGTGTAGATATTTAGATTTTTTGTGATATATGATTAAAGATTTTTCGTATCATCTATGGGATTGCTTCGCTTTCCTTATTAATTGAAATCTCTTTTTCGTTATTTATATTAAGATTTTATTTCGTATTTCTATAAATGTTTGATCTCGCAATTAGTTTATTAACTTAACAAACTCTAAAATATTATATTGAATTAACTTATCTAAACCATGTCTGAATTTAAACTTACCGAAGAGCAGCAAATGCTCCGCGAAATGGTTCGCGATTTTGCAAGAAACGAAATTATGCCTATTGCTCATAAAATAGATGAAGATGAAAAGATACCGCCTGAATTAATTAAGAAATTAGCAGAGCTCGGGTTACTTGGAGTGGCATTCCCGGCTGAGTATGGCGGCGGCGGTTTTGGAGAAGTCGGCTATTGTATTATGCAGGAAGAAATTTCCCGTGCCTGCTTATCAACTGCAACATTTATTGGAGCACACCAGTCGATTGGCACAAACGCAATATACGTCGGGGGAAGCGAGTTCCTGAAGAAGAAGTATGTTATTCCTCTTGCACAGGGAGATATGATTGGAGCATTTTGCCTTACTGAATCTCAGGCGGGCTCGGATTCGTTCAACGTAAGAACAAATGCCAGGCTTGAAGGCAATGAATGGGTCATTAACGGTGATAAATTATGGATAACAAACGGCGGATTGGCAGATGTGATATCGGTATTTGCAAGAACCGAACGCGGTGTTTCAGCTTTTGTTGTTGAAACTAAAATGGATGGATTTACTGCAGGACCTGCTGAAAAGAAAATGGGTATCAGGGGAAGTACAACTAATGCAATTACTTTTTGTAATGTCAGAGTGCCTAAAGAAAACCTTATCGGCAGTGAAGGCAGGGGATTCCTTGTTGCCATGAAAACACTTGATGCCGGCAGGCTTGGGCTTGGTGCATGCTGTCTTGGTGCTTCAAAAGAGATGCTTGAGCTTTCAACAAAATATGCCAAAGAAAGAGTGCAGTTTGACCAGCCGATTGCAAATTTCCAGGCGATACAGTTCATGCTTTCGGAAATGGCAATGATAATATTTAATATGGAATCAATTGTTTACCGCACAGCCGCTGAATATGATGCAAAGAAAAATGTCAGTACGCATTCTGCAATGGTGAAGCTATACTGCTCCGAAGGTCTGGATAGAATAGTTGATTTTGCAGTTCAGATACACGGCGGCATGGGTTATTCAAGAGAGTATCCGATAGAGCGTTTCTACCGCGATTCCCGTATTAACAGGATATTTGAAGGTACAAACGAAATTCAAAAAGGCATCATAGCACGCGATGTCTTAAAACGTAACGGAGTAATGTAATAAAATGAAAAAGAAAATCATTTTTCTCGCAGTTATAACTTTAGGATTTATGCTGTTAAACGGCTGCCTTTCAGTAGAGACAAAGGAATACAATTTCAAAATTAAGAAAGACGGCTCGGGCACTGGAACTATTAAATACATAAATATTATGTCGGATAATAAAGATTCTGTTGGTGCTGCTGAATCCGATTACCAAACACTGGTAGATTCATATTTAAAAGGTGATAAGCTGCTTGAAGAATTTCCGGGTGTTAAGAACATGAAGAAAAGATTGTTCGAAGAGGATAACCAGTTATGCGGAGAAGTTACATTTGATTTCGATAAGTTGACCGATATGAAATTCTACAAGTATAAAGACAGCGGTCCATGGTGTTATTATCTTGGTATGTCTGCTAACAATATGTTCTCAAGCGAAAGCTTTTTTTCATCAAACGGAGAATATGCAGGGCAGAATATGCCGGTAGTATTCTGGGAAAGTAATACAAAGGATTTTAAGTTTAAGACAACATTGACTGCTCCGGGTGAAAAAACCATCAGTCTCCTTGACTTATGGAAATCACTTGGAGAGAAGTGAGGCAGCCGGTTTCAGGTTGCCGGTTGCAGGTTGCAGGTTAAAGGTTAAAAGTTGAAAGATTTTATAATTTCAAGAGGCTGTCTTAAAAGGCAGCCTCAGCCTAATTCCCAAATTTCTATTTGGGAATTTTTTTATTTATTCGACAAATTCTACCATTACTATATAGGAAAAATGGACTTTTGAGACAGCCTCTT